>JBGCDF010000120.1:0-3057 GCA_045105095.1 Crocinitomicaceae bacterium
CCCTCTTCTAAAACCTCGGGTACACCGAGCTGCTCAGTAAACTCTCCAAAATTTTCGGGCACCTGCTCTTTTAATCGATAAGCATTTAATGGCTCTATTACTAATGCAGGATCATCGCTCTGTAGTAAAGTATTGTAGAATCCAGCCGCTTTAGTCATGTTACGAGGAACACAAACGTACATCCCTCGAAGTGCGTTCACAATCATTCCCATTGGAGATCCACTGTGCCAGATTCCTTCTAGTCGGTGTCCACGCGTACTAACGATCAACGGAGCTTTTTGCCCGCCTTTTGTTCTGTACTGAACAGTTGATAAATCATCAGAAAGAATCTGAATCGCGTACAATAGGTAATCGAGGTATTGAATCTCTGCGATTGGACGTAATCCGCGCATTGCCATTCCAATTCCTTGACCGATAATAGAACATTCTCTAATTCCAGTGTCTGCCACTCGGAGGTTGCCATATTTCTCCTGCATTCCTTCCAATGTCTGGTTGACACCTCCAATCTTTCCAGCATCTTCTCCAAAAACTAGGGCTTGAGGATACTTTTCTAACAACGCGTCGTAGTTGTCACGGAGGATGATACGACCGTCATTCATTGCGCCTGAACCATCGTAAGTCGGAGCGATAGGTTCAACACTTAATGCGGACAAGTCTGATTCTGAATACAGCTTAGAACTGTAGCGATCAAAGTTCTCCTCAATTTGAGCAGTAATCCACGATGACAGTGTCGCCTTTTGAGGGTTCTCTTCATGACGAATCATGCGAAGAACTTTACGTGCGGCTCCAAGAATGTCTTTGCGAATTGGATCCATTGCTTTTTCCAATCCTTCGGCAATTTTCTCAATAAATACTTTGTTTTCACTGGCAGCTGCTACGGAGCGAATCAAGGAGATGGCAGAAGTCAAATCTGTTTTTATCTGAGCACTAAACGCCGACCATGCCGCACGTTTTTGCTCCATTACAGATTTCTTCATTTCCTTTTGAATTGCCTCTAACTCTTCCTCAGTGGCTATTTTTTCTCCGTTCACGGAGTAATCGAGTATCCACTCTTTAAATTTATTGATACAATCGAATTCAACTTCCCACTTCAAACGCTCTTCATCCTTATAACGTTCGTGCGAGCCACTAGTAGAATGTCCTTGCGGTTGATTTACTTCTTTTACGTGAACAAGCACAGGAATGTGTTTCTCACGAGCGATAGCTACGGCTTTTTCATATGTCTCACAGAGATGGGCGTAATTCCATCCTTTTGTAACGAAAATCTCATATCCATTTCCGTCTTCACCACGGTGCATTCCAGCCAAAGCTTCAGATATGCTTCCTTTTGTCGTTTGAACCTCACGCGGAACAGAAATTCCGTATCCGTCATCCCAAACAGACATCACCATAGGGACTTGAAGCACACCGGCAGCGTTGATCGTTTCCCAAAATGGCCCTTCAGAAGTAGAAGCATCGCCAATTGTTCCGAAAGCAACTTCATTTCCGCCGTTCGAAAATTGTTTGAATTCTTCGAGATCTTTCAATGTTGGATGCTCGCGGTATACTTTTGATGCTTGAGCAAGTCCAAGCAAGCGTGGCATTTGTCCAGCAGTCGGGGAGATGTCAGCGGAGCTGTTTTTTTGCTCCATCAAATTGATCCAGTTCCCGTCTTTATCCAAATTACGGGTTGCATAGTGTCCACCCATTTGTCGACCACCTGATTGAGGTTCTTGATCGATATCTGTATGTGCATACAATCCAGCGAAGTATTCCTGGACAGTGAGCTTATCAATGGCCATCATGATGGTTTGATCGCGGTAATATCCTGATCTGAAATCACCATCTTTGAATTGTTTGGCCAATGCAATTTGTGCTAATTCTTTACCATCACCGAAGATTCCGAACTTCGCTTTTCCCGTCAAAACTTCACGACGACCGAGCAAAGAGGCTTCACGCGAAAGCGATGCCAGCTTGAAGTCCACGAGAACTTGCGTCTTAAACGCTTCGAAGTTCGCGATTGATTCGGTTTCTGTGGCAGTTGCTTTTCCCATAATGTTCAATTTGAGTGGTGCAAAAATACAAAATTGATAGGGAAAATGGAAGTCTAATGTATGCTTAAGTCGGGTTTAACCGTTAAGTCAATTAAGTTGGCACTTAACTCAATCTTCTATACATAGTCGTATCTTCGCAAAATGAGTTTCAAAGAGTCGATAAAGAAGTATGCACCCTATTTTGTGGATGTTTGGCAGTATTTAGCAATCATCGTCATCTTTATATTAGCACTCATCTTCTTTTTATAGTTCTACTTGCTTTTTGTAACTTTAGAACCAAATTATGCTTTAATGAAACACTTCTCCTTTTTACTTCTGGCCTTGTTGCCATTTCTCTCTTTTTCTCAATTAAACATCGATTCAGTTGGTCACGTCAACTTTACGGCGCTTCATGACACAGGTCTCAATGATATTTGGGGATACGTTGATGAAGACAACAATGAATACGCTCTGGTCGGGGCAATAAAGGGAACGAGCGTTGTTGATGTAACGAACCCAGCAACGGCAAGCGAAGTGTTTTGGGAGCCAGGTATGCAAAGCATCTGGAGAGATTTGAAGACTTACGGCGATTACGCGTACGTTACAACTGAAGCGCAAAATGGATTGTTGATTATTGATCTTTCTCCATTACCGACTTCCACGAGTTTAACAACGAATTACTATTTCGGACCATCGGCGGATTCTTGGGAATCTGCGCATAACCTGTATATTGACTCTGCAGGATACTGTTACATTTTTGGCGCGAATAGAGGAAATGGAGGAGTTATTATTCTGGACGTCGCAACTGATCCGATGAATCCAATCGAAGTTGGAGTATTTGATGATTGGTACGTGCACGATGGGTACGTATTGGGAGATACGATGTATCTGGCTCACATTAGCGATGGTTTTATCAGTATTGTAGATATTACTGATCGATCGAATCCCATACTTTTAGGCACAAAAGAAACGCCCAATGCGTTCGCGCACAATATCTGGACCTCTGCGGATGGTCAGTACGCATATACTACAGACGAACTTCCTT
>JBGCDF010000121.1:0-2597 GCA_045105095.1 Crocinitomicaceae bacterium
GAATTGTCTTTCCGTTCGTATCAGTCAAGCCTACTAAACCTCCTTTGCGGACGTATCACAAGGGTTCAAAGTCTCGGTACCTATCAGCCAGACGAATTTCATCATACAATGTATCGAGCAGTATCGTTCCATCTGGCTTCATTAGTCCCACCTTATCGGACTCAGTGTAAATAACCCAATTCTGCTTAATGTGCAGGGAGGATGACAATCGTTCTTTCCTGGAATATTCGGGCGCAATCAAAACGGTTCCATCCGTCTTCAATTCTCCGTACTTTAGATCTTGATCAAAACAAATTCTCGTTCCGTTGACTAAAATTGCTCGGTCGAATTCTTCACTCAAGGGGTATTTTCCATTGCGACTAATGAGTCGAACATTGCCGTAAACAACATTGGAATGACGCTCTGAACCGTTTCCAATCAAACTGAAATCGAATTCACCGAAAGGAGCAATCACACCTTCAGCCTTATCAATCAGCACTCGGCCTGTTGTATCAAAATACGATGTCCGAGAAGGTCCCTTTTCGGAGATAAAAAAGTGGGCATCTCCATCAAATGTTAAGGTTTGACTTGGCGAAAGTTTCACAAGCTGTTTGCCTTTTGAATTGATTAGAAACCGCTGATTACCTATTTCTCCCATGAAGAAAAAGCCGAGATTCTTTGGGTGAACATACCGTTCTTGCTGATAGGAGCTATTTATTGTCCATGTCGGTTTTATTGGATAAAGTCTATCGTATTTGCATTCTATTACCCAAGAACCATTCGGAGAAAGTAATCCATCTCCCAGTACGTCTTTCACTAAAAAATATCCCGATTGGTATTCCTGAATGAGGGTATAGACAGGTTCAAACACCCAATTGCCTTTAGCGTTTTTAAGGCCATAGGAACAATTGACGTTGTCTTTGACAATACGTAATTCTTGGGCCTTCGAGTGCAATGCGGCGAGTAAAACGAATGTTAGAGTAAGAATGTATTTCATAACTGTATTAGTCAATACAGCAATGATTTGAATTGGTTCACCTAAAAATCAATGATCTAAGCGATTTAGATATCATCAATGATGTTATCATTTTTCTTGAACTTCTTGTCCACTTCTCGTTGTATTTGGTACATATTTCTGAAGTACACAAAACCCGACATCAACAGATAAGAAACGATTGCACCGAAAATAAGTAAACCACCGCTTTCGTTACCTGTGGAAATTCTGGATGATTCTGAAAGTGCGCCACCGATAAACAGTGCTAGTAAAACCCTCACCCATCGCTTGCTCATTTTGACGCATCTTTAAATCGAATGTTAAATGTATCTGTCAACAAGAAATTGCCTTCTAATTTTTCACCTGCTGGACTCACGAATCCTTTGATCTTTCCAGAATCACCTTTGGTGAGCAGCTTATTTAATTGATTATCGGTTAATTTTTTTCCCATCAATTCGAAAGGAACTTTGAATCCACATTCTTTAAAGTTGGAACAACCAATGGCTGTTTTCCCTTTCATCAATTGTGCATTTTTACACTTAGGGCAGTCGATTGATTCTAAATCGATGGTTTTCTTTACTCGTTTCTTTGGTACTTTCTTTTCGGGTTCTTGGAAAAATTGAATTGAACTGGGCGTATTGAAGATCACGTCGTCAGTAATTTCACGCATCATAACAGAAAGCTCACGTTTGAACACTTCCGCGGAATATTCTCCTTTCGCAATAAGACTCAATTTTTTCTCCCATTGTCCCGTGAGTTCGGCACTCTTGAGAATTTCACTTTGAATGGTATTAATTAACGCCATTCCTGTCATGGTAGCGATGATATTCTTTCGTTTCTTCTCAATGTATTTTCGGCGGAACAAGGTTTCAATGATGTTCGCTCGTGTTGATGGACGACCGATTCCGTTGTCTTTCATCAATTCTCGCATCTCTTCGTCATCAACCTGTTTACCTGCTGATTCCATCGCTCGCAGCAATGTAGCTTCTGTGTATGCTTTTGGAGGAGAAGTCTTCCCTTTTTTTATTATTGGCTCGTGAGGTCCTTTTTCTCCCTCAGTAAATTGGGGCATAATGGACTCTTCTTCTTTGCTTTTTGACGATTTCTTCAAATCGGCGTACACTTCCCTCCAACCTTGCGTCAAGATTTGCTTTCCTGTCGCTTTGAAATCAAGTGTTCCCACCTTACCAAGCACTGTAGTATTCGAAACTGTACAAGGCGGATAAAAAGCAGCGATAAATCGACGGCAAATGAGGTCATACACCTGCTGCTCCATTTGTGAAATACCCGAAGGTGCAACTCCCGTAGGAATGATGGCGTGGTGATCCGTTACTTTCTTGTCATCAAAGACCGTTTTCGATTTAGGAATCGGCTTCGCTAAAACTTTCTCTGTAAACCTTGAATAATAGGTCAGCCTTTGCAAGATTCCTGGAATCTTAGGATGTAAATCCTCAGAAAGATATGTCGTATCAACCCTCGGATAGGTCACTAATTTCTTTTCATATAAACTTTGAACGAGCTTGAGTGTTTCGTCTGCTGAGAATCCAAACTTCTTGTTTCCATCTACTTGCGCAGAAGTCAAATCATACAGTCTCGGATTTCCTTCCTTTCCTTCTTTTTGCTC
>JBGCDF010000122.1:0-19413 GCA_045105095.1 Crocinitomicaceae bacterium
CCAGATCCAACTCTTCCACCAAGCGATCGAAGGGATACATTTGATTTGTGAAGGCCTCTAATACTTTGGTTTTGACTCCTTGAAGAAACTCAGTAAACGAGTTACTAGGATCGATCGTGTTTTTTATCGCCAGCGTATTCACGTAAAACCCTATCTGATTCTCCAAATCAGGATGCATTCTTCCAGCAGAGGAAGTACCAATCGTTATTTCATTCTGAAGAGAATATCGATAGAAAAGCACATTCCAGATCGCCATTAATGTGGTAAAAGTACTTACCCCTTCCGATCTCGAAAAGACATCTAGTTTATGCGTGAATTCCTTGCTGATAAACGTCGATAAAGCCTTTCCTTGGTATGTCTTGAGCTTAGGACGCTGAGTGTAAGTTGGCAAGTCGAAATGACGAGCACCACCTGAAAACTCGTTCAACCAATATGCTTTGTGCTCTTCAAAAGATCCGTCTTTTAGCATGGCACTTTGCCAAACAGCATAATCTTTGTATTGAATTCTGAGCGGCGGTAGAACATCCGAAGCAGCTATTCTCTGATTCTCTCCTTTCAAGTACGAATAGAAACTGAACAAGTCTTTTTCCAGTACATCTAGCGACCAACCATCGCTGATGATGTGGTGAATATTGAAATACAAACGAAAACGTGCATGATCCAATTGAAACAGGCAAGCCCTGAATAGTGGACCTTTCTCTAAATCGAATGGTTTTAATGAATCGGTAGCAATGAATTGATTCGTGTACTCCTCAGAATCACTTTCGCTTCGGGCATCGCTAAGGTCCAGTTTCCATTCAAATTGATCAGCACCATAAACCCATTGTTTGATCTCGTCTTTTTCATCAATTCTGAACACCGTTCTCAATACTTCGTGCCTTTCTATCAAGAGCTCGAAAGCCTTCTGCATGAGGTCAGGATCAAACTCTCCATCTAGATCAACGCTTCCTGCCATGTTATATGCGACAGATGCTTCCTTGAATTGACTTAACACCCAGAGTCTACGTTGAGCATCTGAAATAGGAAACTGTTGTACCTGAGTTACATTTTCACGTTTATCTGAGTCATCAATAATCGCGGGTATCAGGAACAACTCGTTTCTCTTCGAAGATTCAATTAATTCAACATGGCTTGAGAGAATAGGATGTTGGAAAATGTCCTTCAACTCAAGGTCAGCTCCGAATTCCTTTTGATAGGCGTTGTTCAATCTTACGGCCTGCAGACTGTGCCCTCCGATTGCGAAAAAGTCATCGTTCGTTCCGATTCTTTCCAGATCCAGAATATCTTCCCAAATTCGCGCTACTTTTCTCTCCATCTCCGTTGAAGGAGCCAAGTATCCATCCTCTCCGATTAACTTCGTGCCTGTGGATGCCGTAAGTGCTTTCTTGTCTAGCTTCCCGTTATTGGTCAAAGGCATTTCATCCAGCTGAACAAACGCTCTCGGGATCATGTACGAAGGCAATTTTTCTGAGAGAAACTTCCTTATCTCTTCAAAACTTTCCTTGGACTTAGCAGTAAAATATGCATGTAATTGCTTATTCTCATTTTCTCCAACCGTGATCACTGCACATTCTGAAATATTCTCTCTGCTCGCGAGTACATGCTCTATTTCTTCCAGCTCAATTCGATAACCTCGAACCTTCACCTGCTCATCTTTTCTACCTAAGAAAACTATTTCACCTGAGTCTAATACTTTAGCTAAATCTCCTGTGCGATACATTTTACCTCCCACGAATGGATTTTTTAGGAAGGCCTTATCACTCAGCTGATTTTCATTCAGGTAACCCTCTGCGACAGAAGGTCCTGCAATAAATATTTCTCCTTCTTCAAAAAACGGTGTTGGAGTAAACTCATCAGCTAGGATGTACACTTTCGTGTTTCCAAGTGGTTTTCCAATGATGTTCGATTCGAACGAAACTACATTGGGCTCAACAATTGCATCAATCGTAATTTCGGTTGGGCCGTAGTGATTGTTTAAAACAACGCTCGGAAGTACTGCTTTTACGGATGATACCAAACTTGCGGTAAGCGATTCCCCTCCAATACAAATCACCTCTAGTTGATCATTCAATGCTTCTCGTTTATCTTGAGATAAGGAACGAATAAAATGATTGAAAAATGTCGGCGTACCCTGAAGTAGATTCACTTGATGCCGTATGATTTCAAGAGCACATTTATCAACATCAGTGATATAATCAGTCGTTACGTTCACCACCTTCCCTCCTGATAGCAGCGGTAGAAAAACCTCAAGTAAAGACACATCAAAGGTAAAGTTGGTCAAGCAAATACTTGTGATATCGCCTTCTATCGGAAGAATCGTTCGTTCTTCAACAAGTTTATTGACCAAACTTTGATGACTGATCATCACACCTTTTGGAGTACCTGTGGAACCAGAAGTAAAAATGACGTAGGCTAAATCTGATGGTTTCGTCTTGATAGTTACTTTAACATTCGAATTAACCGATCGTTTTTCTAAAAATGTATTGACTTCTTCCTCACCAATCGAACATTTGCACTGATCCTCAATGAAATCAATTCGCTCTTTCGGAAACTTTGGATCAATCGGAACGTAAACACCTCCCGATTTCAATACGCCGAGCAAGGCAGCCACGAGAAATTCGTTCCTACCGAGTCTGATTCCAACAAGTTCGCCCGATTTCAATTCATATTCATCAACAAGAAAAGCAGCAAAGTCATTCGACAAGCGGCTGAGTTCAGAATATGACATTTTTGTAAACGTCGATTTTGTCTCATTTCCTACAAACACCGAAGCAGTTTGTTCAGGGGTAAGCATTACCTGCTCTTCGAATAAATCAACAACCGTTTTATCTACAGAAACTAGAACCTCGTGTTGGTTCAATTCGAAAATCAATTGATTTCTCTCGGCCTTCGGTAAGATTTCAAGCTCGTTTACAGGAGTTTCAAGGGAATGATAGAACTGATCAATCAGAAATCGAATTCGATCCTTTAAAAAAGTAAGTTCAGGTTTCGAAAAGCAATCCGTCCTGAAGGTTATTTCTAAAAAGAGATCTTCTTGCCCATTTTCGGCAAAATCACACCAGCTGAATTCAATTGGCGTTTGCGCATATGAGGCATCATTTCGCATCCCCTTTAGCTCTAATTCCGACTCGATTGTGTTTAATCGGAAGTAACGGTAATTCACACAAATATCGAATGGACTTGAAGGATTCTTTTCATTCTGTAACAGTTGTCTAAAATGACTGACTGGAAATTCCTTGTGTCGATAATCACTGCGTTGAAGCGCTCGTATTTGGTCGAACAGGTCTTTTAACGTAGGATTATCAATTGAAAGTCTGTTTGGAAGTAACTTTGAAAATGCTCCCAACACCTGTCTTTCTTTCCTACTCGTTCTGTTGTGTGTCGCCAAACAAAAATCGAAGGTCTGTGTCTTCTTAACCCTGGTATAATAAACGGTCAAAAGCGCAACCAAAAAATCCTGTAAGCTGATCTTATGATCACGACAGAACTCTCTCAAGGAAATTTGTTCTTCTTTACTGAAGCGTAATTGAACAGCATCGGTTAGCGCGGAATGTACATTATCTCCTCCCTGAATTATCGGTGCCTGAACTGCTTCAAAACGCTCTCTCCAGTATTCCTTGTAAGCAGTGTAACTATCGGAATTTAAGTATGCATTAGATTTATCGATTAAATCGAGGTAAGAAGGAGCGCTAAATACAAGTTCGCTATCCGTTTTCAAGTGATGATACGCGTCGAAAATGTACTTAAGTAAGACATACGGGACTCCATAACCATCTGAAAACAAGTGATGACAACCAATGTAAAGCCAAGATTCGTTCTCGTTACGTTTTATCAGCAGGAAATCATAGAGTTTTTCGTTGTAAATATCAAACGGCTCATTGATGCGATCTTTGAGCCAATCTTCAACTCTTTCTTGCGTCCATTCAGCACCAGAATAATCCAGCTCAGTAATCTTGATTGGTTCGATAACATCAATAAAACTGGGTTCAGGAGATTTTTCCGAAAAAGAGCCAAACTTAAAGACGTCAAATCGATCAGCGGAAGTTTGTATCGCCTCCTTGAGCAAATTTACGTTCAGATTACCTTTGATCACCACATAGGTTCCGATATTGTAGACTGGACTATCTAAATCCAGCAATTGATCAAAATAAATTTCCTTTTGGCTAAGGTGTAAGTGGCTCATCTAGCTTAAAAAATCATTTAAATACCCTAAAGGCATCCTATGATGCTTCAGTGAAATTCGACCGGGAATCAGCAAGAAAACTCCAATCGTAAACAGACTTTTTTGTGGGAGTCTGATCTCATCAAATATATAAAAATTTGAACTGATTATCTGTAAAAAATAGGGGTGTAATTTGTCTGTTTTTTTTACTGGAAATAAAACGAGCATTTACGTACAATTCCTTCCAGATTTCATTCAGAACTATGCAACACATTACGCTCTTTTGAAAGTTTCTTTTGATTCATTGACCTATTAAAGTGAAAGTTGTTAATTTGTCGTCACAACCGTATTCTCGAACAAAACTGAAAACAAAAGACCTAATTTAAAACCTACACTATATGGAAATCGGAATTGATACATTTGTTACATCCCACGCCGTTGGAAATGGAGAAAGTGATGAAACTGCCATCAGACATTTACTGGACAGAATAAAATTCGCAGATGAACTTGGGCTTCATGTTTATGGTATAGGTGAGCATTACTCGAAGGATAAATTAGATTCTTCGACTTCTGTTTTATTGTCCGCAGCAGCAGCAATAACAGAGAACATTCGATTGACCAGTGCCGTGTCTGGTGTGGGAACGTGTGATCCTGTTAAGTTGTATCAAGATTTCGCTACTATTGATTTGATCTCAAACGGTAGAGCCGAAATTGTTGCTGGAAGAGGAGCTTCCGTTGAGGCATGGTCATTATTTGGTTTGAAGATCGAAGAATCTACGGAAATTTTCATTGAAAAGCTGAAACTGCTCCTTCAAATTAGGGATAACGAATTTGTTAACTGGAAAGGAAAACACCGCAGCCCCATTGAAAACATGGGCATTTATCCAAGAGCCAAACAAAAGACCTTACCTATTTGGCATGCAGCCCTCAGAACTCCTGCTTCAGCTATTCGCGCTGGAGAGCTTGGAATGCCATTAATGTTAGCAGTGATTGACGGACAGATTGAACAATCAAGGTCGCTTGTGGAGCTTTATCGAGAAGCCGGACTAGACGCTGGATATGATGAAGATGAGCTCATGATAGGTTTCCACTCCATGGGTTACGTCGCTGAAACGACAGAACAAGCCATTGAAGAATTTTATCCTGGTTGGGCAGAAGCGATGAGTAAACTGCATTCTTCTCCGAAATCGCGCACGCGCTTTGATATTGACCTTAAAGCAAGTGGTAGTTCACTTCTCGTTGGAAATCCACAAGAAGTAGCTGAAAAAATCAAGTACATTTCTAAGACCTTTGGAGGTATTTCCCGTTTTTGTTTCCAGATGGACTATACTGGACTTCCGCATGAGAAACTGATGAAATCAATCGAACTAATTGGAAAGGAAGTTATTCCTATTGTGAACGGGTAACTAATCAGTGGCACACCTAAAACGTATCACTGTTAACTCGACTTTAGGACCGTGTAAATTGATGTAATTCAACAACTTACTTGACTCATCTTCCCAAAACCAATTCGACATTCGACCGAAAGGTTTTCTCTTATGTCGTACCCGATAAAACGAACACTTCATATCTGAATATGTGTTTTCTGTAACATACAGATTCTTCCCCTTCCTATTATTTCTAATGATGCATTTCATCCCGATTAGCTTGAAAAAGTGCAGAAAGGAGGAAACGTAGAGCATTCAACAGCACCCAAAACTCAGCCTATCAATAAGCTCAGCTATACGCTTTTAGGCAGAGTAATTTGGTGAATCCGCATAATTCTTTTTATATTTACGTCATATTGACACTAAGTTATATTTAATTAAAATTACTCTTATGAAAAAATTGATTACTCTATTTTTTGTTGGGGCGAGCTTTTTTAGCTTCTCTCAAGTGAATGTTACTTATCAGGTTGACATCACCGAATACCTCGCTGCTGGAAATACTTTAGATCCAAATGGGATTCGTGTTGGAGGAGACTTCACAACTCAGGGAGCTACTGTTGCTGACTGGACACCTGCTGATCCTTCAGCTGCTTTAACTGACATGGGAAGTAACATCTGGTCTCTGACTGTTGAGTATCCAATGTCTTCTGTTGGTAATACTCAATCTTACAAATTTGTAAATGGAGATTGGGGAATGAACGAAGGAACAGATCCTGCCACAACTATCGCTATTGACGGATGTGGAATCGACGATGGATCGGGAAATATCAACCGCCAATTAGTAATTCCTGACTCAGATGTTACGTATACTTTCTGCTGGGATAGCTGTTTCCAATGTAACGGAGACGCTCCAACTGCCTCTTTAGGAGATCAAATCTTCAATGGATTGAAAGTTACTCCAAACCCATCGGTTGATTTCGTAAACTTTGACTTCGGAGACGTACTTGGAGATGTTTCAATCAGAATTTATGATCTTTCTGGAAAATTAGTTTCTGCTGCTGAAACTTCAGTAGGTACTGCAGAAGTGAATGTATCAGATCTTCAATCAGGAAGCTACATTTACACACTTACAACAACATCTGGTGCATCGACATCTGGAAAAATGATGAAGTTGTAAAACAGATTAATACAAACACAACGAGAAAAGTCCTGTAAAATGGACTTTTCTTGTATTACACTAAATCATTAACGCCATGATCCGTATATCTCTCTTTTCCTTTTTAGCTTTAATGGCAATTCCAACTTTCGGACAAGTTCTGGATGTTTCGCCAGCATTCCCGACGGTTGACGACAATGTCACCATCGTTTATAATGCACAAGAAGGTAATGCCGCCCTGACTGGAGCAACTCCCGTTTACGCGCACGCTGGATTAATTACGGATCAAAGCACCTCTCCAACGAACTGGCTATTTGTTCAAGGAAACTGGGGAACGGCCGATAACAACGTTTTGATGACAGATCTCGGCAATGATCTTCACTCCATCACGATTGATATTGACCAATTCTATGGGTATCCTGGAACGACAACAGTCGAGCAACTTGCTTTCGTTTTTCGAAATACAGACGGATCGATTGTAGGAAGATCAGGTGATGGATCGGACATCTATTATCCTATCTACCCCGCTAATGCAGGTTTTTTAGCGCGGTTTTTTGCTCCTGAGTCAGCTGTGCTCACCGATTTAGGAAGTCAAATTAACATCGTAGCGAAATCTAATGAACCAGCGACACTATCGCTTTACGACAATGGAGTGCTTGAAACATCAGTAACAAGTACTGATTTACTGGATTACAATTTAACGGTGACATCGCCGGGAGAGCATGAATTGGTTCTCGAAGCAGACAATGGAACGACCACCGTGTACGATACTGTTCACTATATCGTAAATCCAGCTATCAATGTGATAGACCCTCCAACTGGAACTGTTTCAGGGTTAAACCACATTGACGCAAATACGGTTCGAATTCAGTTGTACGCTCCAGACAAAAACAATGTCTACGTAATTGGAGATTTCAACAACTGGACTCCGCAACTTGCTTATCACATGAACAGAGGTACAGATGATGCCACGTGGTGGATCGACATCACTGGATTGACGCCTGGAACGAAATATGGGTATCAATACTTCATCGATGGAGATATTAAAGTGGCTGATCCAATGAGTGAGCTAATTGCCGATCCGAACAACGACAATTCTATCTCAGCTGAGACCTATCCTAATCCATACACGTATCCTTCAGGCGAAGCAAGCGGATTCGTCACACTTTTCGAAACTGATCCTGCTCCTTTTGGATGGCAACACGATGCTGTTCCAATGCCTGACAAAGAAGACCTTATTATTTACGAAGTACTCGTTCGAGATTTCGTAAGCTCAAGAAATTATTTAACAATCATCGATACGCTTTGGTACCTTGACAGCCTTGGAATCAACGCGATCGAATTAATGCCAGTGGGCGAATTCGAGAATAATGATAGCTGGGGGTACAACCCAAGTTTCCACATGGCACTCGATAAATATTACGGAACTCCCGAACATTTTAAGCTATTTGTAGATGCCTGTCACGAAAGAGGCATTGCCGTAATTTTGGATATCGCGCTGAATCATACTTTTGGACAAAGTCCGATGCTGGCGATGTATTGGGATCCTGTTAATCAGCAACCTGCAACGAACAATCCATGGTTCAACTCAGTCTGCCCTCACCCACCATTCTGCTGGGGATATGATATCAACCATGAAGTACAAGCTACTCATGATTACATCGACAGAGTAAATCAGCATTGGCTTTCAGAATATCACCTAGATGGATTCCGTTTCGATTACACGAAAGGGTTCGTCAATAACAGTAACGGATTCTCGCAGACACGCATTGACCTTCTCAAGCGAATGGCAGACGAAATTTGGGCACTCGATCCAAATGCCTATGTTATCCTTGAACACTGGGCAGATAACAATGAAGAAATCCAACTCTCAGATTACGGAATGATGCTTTGGGGGAACGTAACGCATGACTACGCGGAAGCGGTCAAAGGATATTCTTCCAACCTGAACTCAGCGATGTACACAGAACGTGGATGGAATGATCCTCACCTTGTAACCTACATCGAGAGTCATGACGAAGAACGGTTGATGTACGGAGCCTTGACCTTTGGAAATACGTCAAATCCAAATCACAATCCTCAGGATATCAATATTGCCCTGAAGCGATCAGAAGCGGCAGCGGTAACTATGCTTACGATGCCTGGGCCAAAAATGATCTGGCAATTCGGTGAAATGGGATATGATATTTCCATTGATTACATCTGTCGCGTATGTCCAAAGCCTGTTCTTTGGAACTACTACGATGAAGCAAAACGTCAAAACTTATTCAGAGTCTACAGCTCCGTTTTGTACTTAAGAAATAACTATCCGACGTTCACGTCTCAGAATTTCAGTTATGCTTTGACTTCTCCCATTAAGAAAATGGTCCTTCAAGATCCAACAATGGACGCCGTTGTTTTCACACATTTCGGTTTAGTAACGACCGCAGCGATCGGTGGATTCCCGTCTTCAGGAACTTGGTACGAGTACTTTACTGGAGATACCTTGGACGTTACCAATGTAAATATGACCTTGAATCTTGATCCTGGTGAATACCGCATTTATACTACGGAGCCTCTTCCGAAGCCCGATTTCTTAAATACTGTGGCGATTACAGAACTTTCTTCTATTGCTGAGAATATCGTTCTTTACCCGAATCCAGTTGTTGAATCGGTTTCGATTGAAGGTTTGACGGAAGGACAGCCTTATCATTATATGATTGTAGATGCAACGGGAAGAGTGGTTGGTTCGGATTTGATCAATGGAACCCCAAGTACGGATAGCACGATTCAAGTTGGATACTTAAGTAACGGAACCTACCGACTCTTCATCGAATCCGAAGGCGCTGTATTTGAATCCCAGTTCGTGAAAAACTGATGGTCAATTGATTCATGACGAAGCTTACTTCTTTACTCCCATTCTTACTGTTCAGTCTTACTGGGCTGTCGCAGAATTTCGGGGAGTTTGCTAGTGCTGTCTTCGTTAGTGAATGTTCCGCTGAGTCATTTTACAATACATCTGGTTCAGGTAGCAACTGTATCAATCCCAGTTGTGGTGTCCTTTTTGACGGACATAACTTCGGTAGTTTTATACAAAACTCAGGCGATCTCTACATAGGCGGAGCCGAGATTAAGACTTGGAAAAACTTCGGAGGCAATGTATGTGGAGCCACACTTCATTATCGCGTTTATCCAGCAGGAAGTCCCTCGGGAACCTTTTCCACCTTCAACATTCCGTTTAAAGTGAACTGTTGCGGAGCCGTCTTCTGCGATGGACTTGGAGGATGCGGCGGAAATGATCAGAAATGGTCAGAAGAAGCCCTTGTCCCGACTGTCGACCTTACCGTCTTCGCTCCCGGAAATTGGAGCGTTGAAATCTTTATTTCTTTTTCTGGAGATGATTTCTCATCCAGTGGATGTGGCGGAACGAAATTCGTAAATAACGGCGGAACGAACTACGTAGCCGATTTTACCATTGCTTCAGGAACAGGCAGCAGCTGCACCATACTAGCTGCGGATCTCCATTCTTTGACTTCAACATGTATTGATGATTATGTATTGCTCGAATGGGACATTGTTCCTGACAACCTCACTCAATTCATCGCTATTGAAAAATCCCTTGATGGATCTAACTGGGATGAAATTTTTCGTTCACAGGATTATCAACTAGCGCAACTACCTCCACAAACATGGTTTGAAGATCGCAGTTTTCCTTCTTCCGATGTCTACTACCGATTGATTGAATACGAAACAACTGGAAATTCCATCTTCTTTGACGTCATTTTGAATCGATGTGAGTATGATACTGAGAGTTATTCGATCAGCAATAGTATCGATGGGGAGAACTTCTTAATTGTCCAAGGAAATGACTTCATCGCTCCGATAGAAATTGAGATTTTCGATACTGCTGGGAAGATTGTTTTCAAAGAAACGATTCAGCATAACGGTCAGGAAAGCGCGATGTATAAGCTGGAAAACCTCAACGTTGCAAGTGGTTTATTCATTGCTCGAATTTCGAGATTTGATAACGTTTTACAGCATACAAAGTTCTTGCGTTAAATCTATCTTACACTGATCCTGTTTTTGGAAATACTACTATGAAACATGTAGGTAGGAAATCATCTACTGCCCTCTAGTATCGCTTGTAGTAATTGAGTTGTGTGAAACCCTTGACAAAAAAAATGCTCCGGAATTTTCCGAAGCACTTTTCGATTCTTTGAATTATGAACAAAAAAGAATCACACTAGAAGCTATCCCTTCCAAAACCAAAACTTTTTTATTGAACAATTACTTCAACCTACCATTTATTTGAAGGTTCCGGTATTAAACAACAGAACTCCAATCTTCACGATTGGAGTTCTGACAGGAATAAATTGATTACAAGCAGTGATAGATATATAAATCAGCTGCAGCGTCAGCAAGATCGTAAATGAAGTCAGACATTCCATCGGCACCAGCTTGATATAGCGCATCTGCTGTATCCCATAGATCATCCACCTGGTCATATAGCTCGTCACAATCGATCTCGACTGCAGATAAATTTTTAGTCATCATAGCAATCTCCAAATCCTTGGCCTTCTCTTTCATTTCCGTCAAACTCATATTGGAAAAAAGTTCAGCTTTTTGTTCGGACGAAATCGTTTCGATTTCAGGATATGTCGCTTTCAAACTCTGATAATAGTCACGAAACAAATCACGACTTGCTTGAAGAATAGTTTGTCGGTTTTCTGCCGAGGTAATGTTTTCATTCTTCATTAATTCAGTGGACAACCTCTCTTTTTGATATTCATATTCTGCTGTTCGAATATCATTTTGTATTAACATCTTCACCTCCTCAATGGGTCTTGACGCTGGCTCATTATTCTCTTTGGTACAACTAACAAAAGTCAAACAAATAAGAGAAAACAGACATCCTAAGAACAGTGGCTTACTCATATAATAAAATTTTAAAAAATGCCTACTCGAGTTAACGTCGCTTTCAGCTAATCGACGATTGAATTATTCTGTTTAATCCTCCCGTTTCGATATGATTGGAACGAATTAAACTTCTGATTTTAAATCCTACTTGGAGATCATCAGTTTTCAAAAAAACACATCACACTATTGCAATAAGTATGAAGGGCTATCTAACATATGATTACCGCTATGCCCCGTAGGGTTTACGCAATGGTTATAGTGTGTATTAGTTACATTGTATATTACGTTTGACGGGGGAGCGAATCCGTAATAGTTCTGGTATGCTGCTGCGAATGCGCTGCCAAATTCCCATGCGTCCTCTGCGCAATCAAGGTTCATTGATTCCACCTTGTTCACATAAATGAAATTTTCAAATGTCAGATTGAAAATAGTAGTAAGCGAGTTATTGGGCTCAATACTCTCGGAAGGAAGAGTTGACATTGAGTGCACGTGGGTATTAATAGTCAAGATACTGATTAGAGCAATTAATGCTTTCATAAAAATAAATTTTACTTTTTTGCTTACTCGAGTTAACGTCGCTTTCGGCTTATCGACGGATTAAATTTCAGTGATTAATGAATAGTGGTTAGGTCACGAAAATTAACTTGATCGTTCTAACCGGAAAACTCCAATTATTGGACGATTAACTTCTTCTGTTCAACCTTACCATTTCGAACGATTCGAACGAAGTATACTCCAGCTTTTAAGTCTGAAATCGGAATATGTTCGTTGGAATCAATTTCCAAAACAACTTTTCCATTAATATCAATTAGCTTAATTGGATCTGTGAAAGATTGATCAAACCCCTCAATCGAAACGAATTCACGCGCAGGATTTGGATAAATCGACCAATCTAAGTTTTGATCAATTTCAACAGTCCCAACAACATCTAGCGCAAGCTGAACCGCCAAATACGCATTGATTTTCCCATGTCCCCAATCCACGTCACCTTGAGTTGGAAGAACCCCAGTATGGTTATCTTCACGCGCGGATTGAATGATGATATCTTTTACTTGAGCTGGAGTAAGAGTAGGATTGGCATCAAGAATCAGAGCAACTACGCCAGAAACTACTGGAGCAGACATTGAAGTCCCTGACATTGAACCAAATTCATATGTACGTCCGTTGAAATCAACACTTGTAACATAATTATAAGGGAAAGACGTATCAGTGTTATATGAAGAAATAGACGATACAACTGACACTCCTGGTGCTGAGATATCTGGCTTGATCGTGTCATTCATCAATGGTCCCCTACTCGAAAACGAGGCAAAGGCTCCTCCTGCTAAGGTTCCACCTCCAGTGAAAAAGTTTGCTGCGTATGCACCAACGGAAATTGCGCTATACGAGGTGGAAGGTGAATTTAGTCCGTAAGAATCATCACCCGCAGTATAGCCCGCTCCATTCGGCAAAAAAGGTTCTCCCCAGTTTCCAATGTTATTTGTAAACTCTGAGACATTCCAAAAGTGTACTTTACCAGATGTGGCTGTTGCTTTTAGAATTATTTTATACGGTCCAGACTGGTGCTTGATTCGTAATCGTGCCTGAGGACGACCATTCGTAGGATAAGCAGCATCACATGATAGATTGTAGAATATACTGTCCGTCCCAATGACAATAAAACTATCTATGTATGATGTAGTGGTTGCTGTGGAGAAATACTGAGTTTCACCAAGAAGCACATTCGCTTGATTTAATACATTAATTCCAAGCGAAAATTCTTCACCTGGCATTCCCCAACCATGAATGCTTTGTCCCCAAATAGTTGATAATATCGAAGGATTCGTAAAACTTAACCTCGTCAACAGAGAATCATTCGCAAATTCTTTTTCTATGTGGAAATTCCACCCTCCATTATTTCCTGCTGATGCTACTGATACTACTCCTTGTGCTGATAAATTATCAAGGGCTTGACTGAGCAATGAAGTGCCATCGCCCGGTCCCATATGGTAGAGACCCCAGCTGTTGTTTATTACAAGACGCTTTCCTTCTGCATCAGCGACCGTTTTCATCCATTGCCATGTATCCATAACGGAGCTCTCGTCTACCAAAAAAGTGGAAAAAAGTAAATCTGATTCGAACGCAATTCCACGATAAATTGTTCCTGCCCCGCTACCACTAGCAACACCCGCAACGTGCGAACCGTGAGTACCGTAGTCATAAATGTTTGATGTATCTGAACCAACATTGATTAAGTCTGTCGGTGTTGTGAATACCGTTCCGTAGGAATAACCTGACGGCGCTGGCCCAGAAGTCTTGTATTGATCCCATGCAGCGAGAATTCTTGTATTGGCAAGTAGGGTATCGTAGTAATTTGGCGAGGAATAATCAAAGCCTAAATCGGTGAAACCAATAATGACATCTTTCCCCGTATAGCCTTCAGGTAAATTCGCTCCCATCCAAACACTGTCTGCTCTTACGTCAGCAGGAACTTTATGCAAGGTCGGTTTTATTTTTCCCGCAATTTCAATTTGAGAGAAATTTTGATCTGACAAAACCGTTGATAATTCATCGATTGGACATTTAAAACTGAGGATATTATTGATTTTCGCACCAATCAGAAACCCTCTACTTTCGAGGTTAGAGGGATTGTATTGATTGGACACTTTAGCAAGAAACGATACGTATTCATAACCATTAATTGCATTTACGGCAAAGCGATTTCTGATGTCATCACTCACCTTTCCGTGTGATTCGGTGATTTCAGAAAGTATAAATTGAACGTCAGCTTTCGTATTATTGCTCGTTTCAACTTGACTCATTCCTACGAAAGGAACAAGGATTAGGAGTAAAAGGATTCTCATATTATATTGTTTCGTTTAGATTAAGCGAATAGTGCCTCATCCGGTTTAATTATTCTTTTTTGCTAGAATTACTGTCCAGGATTTTCATACGTTTCGGGCATCACTAGATCACCACCGTCCTGAAATTCAACCATTTCTGGAATTATTAGCTTTTCATTCATGCCAGCTTGCGAATATCGCATGTACTTTTCCATTTCCTCCTGGTTGATTTCCGAATGATTTGATGCAATTGAAACTTGAGCTATCTCCGGATTATTTCGGATCGTTTTAGGATGTACTCGTTCTTTTCTTTCGGATTTTGAAGTCTGCTCGGGACGAACCTCATTATTCGCAATTTCGGTCGGATCTTCCGGAAGAGATGGTTCTAACTCTATTGTTTTTAACGAGTCATCTTCATTCAACTCCATCACATCTGAAAGGACGGGATCTTCTACGACTAATTGTTCGTTATTTTGATTCAAGTTGACTATTAAAATCCCAATTAAAGCCAGAACTGCGATAGCTACAGGAGCTCTAATCAACATCGGGCTTTTTGTGAAAAAATCGCCAATGAAAAACAGACTTTTCTTCTCTTTTTTATGTTTGGCTTTGAAAGCAGCTAACACGGTATCTTTCACCTCAGGCTTGATCGTCAATTCCCCAACACTCAACCCTAGAGACATTTCCTCTTGTCCCAAAAGTATTCTGTAAGACTCAAATTTTTCTTCTGAAATAATTGACAAAACAAACGTCCTTTCCTCCATGGTTAATTCGGAAAAACTTTTGCGTTGTAGCAAATCACTCAATTTTTTTTCTGCTTCAGTTTCCATTTTTAACATATACGTTTGTATTGAATAATTGCAGCTTATCCGATAGCTTTCTTGCCGCATAAAACAATCTAGACTTAACTGTTCCTTCAGAACAATCTAAGAGTTGGCTTATGGCATATATCGATAGTGATTCTTCATATCTCAGCCTAAAAACCGAACTGTGTTTTTCGCTCATTCCGTTCAATTCCTTTTCTAGCTGTTCTTTGAAGAGTTCCAAATCATATTCAGATGAAAAACTTCTAAACAGGGATGCTTCCATAATGCCTTCTATATCATAATCATCTACCTTGATGCTCGACTCATTCCTGCGGTATTCATTCTTACACATATTAAATGCTATCGCGTAGAACCAAGATGAGAATTTCTTGCTCTCGTCGAACGTTTCCGATTTTTCAATCAATCGAAGAAATAAGTCTTGAACAAAATCCTGTGCTTTCTCGTGATCCTGATAGAGTCTGTTGTAAAAATAGAACAGCATCTTTTGTGAATATCTATTGAATAATTCTTCGAACGCAAGGTTTTTTCCACCTTTTACGTGTTTCATCAACTCGTTATCCGAGAGTTGTTTATACCTTTTTCGTTCGAAAAGCATCTATTCTTTTTGGAGAGTTAATTCTATTCTTCGAAGCTAGTATTCGAAGGCGCTTCAAGGTTTACTGACTTACTTGTTCCAGTTGTTTCAGTAGATTTTTCAACTACCTCGAACTTAAACTGATCAATCCATACGTTCCCTGCACCAGATAGCAACACTCCATAGGCGAGCATTTCGCTCTCTTTTGGAACATCGAGGATAATTTCGCACTCCTTCCATTCTGTAGTCCCGACAATTGGCCTATCCTGCATGTTATCGAAGCTTAACACTTTATCATCGGCACCATCAACTCTCATCCACATTCCTGCCCAGTCAATTACTTCTTCCGATTTTATAGAAGCTGTGAGTTTAACTCTTTTGCCTCTGTAATCTTTGGGAACAAACTGCTGCATGAGCGTACCAAAACCTTTCTTTACGTTTTTCGTTGACTTTAGGTAAGCCACCTTATCTCCATTGTTACTTTCTACTCCAATTTCGTATGACTCGGGAGAGTTACCTGCTAAAAACCATCCTTTAATTCCACCGTCATCGTCACTAAACGAAGAAAACAATGTGACTATGGACAATAAAAGCGATAGACCGAGTACTTTAAATTTTGCTTGATTTTTCATCTTATTTTGAGTTAGTTTCCCCCTTATACACAGAAAAGTAGTTGGGGTTCATTTTTTTATGAGTTTTTTTTCTGCTTAACGCTTATAATAAGAAAACGCTACAGCAAGGATAATTAAACTCATTATAAATCTTATTAAAATCAGCATGATAAGATACTGTCCTCGGCGGTTCTTTCTTTCCCCGAAAGTACTTTTTCACGAATCAATTGTCCCTTTTTTGAAATCTTACGTATTTCTAAACAGTGTTCGGTAAGCGTCTTTTAAGCTTTCCCAACTTAAACGAGTATTCATTCGTTAAGGAAATATGAAACTAGCCTTACCACTGTGCATTCTATTTCTTTCGTCCTACTATTCATTTTCTCAATCAAGCGAAGCCAACACCTTCGGTCTGGCCTTGGGATATCAATTCACACATGAAAACCTCAACAAGAATGAAGAATACCTTTATGAAAGCTGCGGACATTGTCTAGTCAAGCAAAGTCTTGATGCTGATAATCTGTCTATACGGCAAGTATATATACAGGGCAACTTCTACAGGCAAAAGTTCCTAATTTATGCTGGAGCTGGATTCTCTTCATGGAAACACGAATTGAATGGATCTAAAAATTACACCTTCTCTCAACCTCAGAACCCTTCTTCTTCCTCTATAAATAATCGGTATTCTATTTTCTATTCTGGTACTGCGAATTACCTTAACTTCTCCGTAGGATTTGGATTTGATTTATTTCCTGCCAAAGAAAAAATTTCTCTATTCCCAACAGTACAATTGTCATCTGAAATACTTGTCCAAAGGAACTCCGATTTTGAGTACGTTACGATAACGTATGACGATAACACGACTGAAATGCATGAATATTCGAGTGTAGAAGACTATTATACTTTTGAAGCGAAAAACTCCGTCAGTCTTAGTCCGTCTATTGGATTATACTCCGAATTTCGTGTTAGTGAACGAGTATTTTGGCACTTAAAATTCAATTGCGCTGCGCGTACATCACGGTTTTCGTTTGATGAGATTCATGCGAACAAACTTAGTTTATCAGGAGGTGTAGGAGTGAATTACGTATTCTAGTTGAGATAAAGAAGATCCGATTTTTGTAGCAAGATGCGAACAATAAGAAATCACGTAGACATTCCGCGAAGGTGTTACATCTTCACAACCGTCTTACGAATCGTATTTACTCCATCTTCAATCTCAACGATGTACGAACCATTTTGTAATCCTTCGGTAGAAATCTCCAATTCATTTTGTCCAATTTTGAACTCAGACATCAATACCTGACGTCCATCCAATGAGAACAATTTCAAACGTGTCTCCTCCGTAGGAACAACATCCAATTCAACTCTAAACGCTTCCACAAACGGATTCGGGTAGATTTTCACCTGAGAACTCGTCAATACTTCTAAACTATTCGTTGAAGACACACATTCACACTTCTCCTTTGGCCCATCCGTACTTACTACTTCTGGCGCTTGATACGATACTTTCACCCAACATTTCTGTCCGGCTTGAGTCGCAAATGCGTTATTGATGCGTATCGTATGCCAGTTCGACTCTGTTGGCGTGTATGAAAAATTAATGGCTCCTACTTGCGAAATCGAATCTAATGGATTACAATCTTTGTCTAAAATGACCAAATTGATTGCCAATGTAGTATCCTCCGGGTACAATTCAATCTCAATCACCTCACCTGCTTCAGGGTAAATCTTTCCAACTACGCGACAATCCATCGAGTTATCAGGAAGAGCTCCGCCTTGCTTTAAGGAATTGATTTGAGAATCACCGAGGTCATTTGACATTTCCCATTCCTGAGTAGTTCTTTTCGCTGGTCTGTTGTAGTTATCTGTTATTCCCTGAGGTGCCCAAACCGAATACCCTCGTCTCCCTTGAGGAGCTGTTCCGTCACATGGAGGAATTGCAATATCCACTTTTCCTCCTCCGTAAACGGTCGCTTGTGCGGTTCCATTCGCTCCAGAGTAATCAATCAATACTGTTCCATCATTGAAAGTCGTTTGGACCCCTGTCAAGTTCTGCCATGTATCCCAATTATCGTTCATTGCTATCAATGCTCTGGATTCTCTTTCGATTACCAAAGCGTCCTGTGCTTGCCAAGGAACCAGGTATTGCCCTTCTTTAAAACGTAAATTCTGGTGACACCAAAGCAAGTTCTCGACATCGCTGTATTCTGGTAATTCAGTAGAATTCGTTGGATCATGATCAAAACGGTTTCCCAATGTCCCAATGTTGAACATATCTTCGAAAAAGATCAAAGGTGCTCCGTCCACTGATAATGCAGCTGCGTAACACACCGATTTTCTTGGATCATTCGGATCGATGTGTCCTCCGATTTCATTGAATGTATCCCAATCGATGATGTTTCCAGAGGCGTCCACAATTGGGCGGTATGTATCGTGATTATTCACGAATGGCATTGTTCTGTATCTGTTGCCTTGTTGATAGTTTGGAAGTGTTCCCAAATCAAAACCACCGAGTCCGTTGATGATACCTGTAAACGCATTTCTCAACGAAAAATCAAAGGTTCCAGCACGATCTTGAACGGCTGCAGCCCAGGCATCCAACTCACTCGCCCCTCCAATCCATTCACCAACGGCGAACATTTCGTTTCCACCACTTGCCCAAACTGCGTTATTCTGGAGGTTCCAAAGGAAGTCTTCACATATATATTCTGGGAAATGTTTAACGGCATCAATTCGCACTCCATCCCAGCCCATTTGCTTTTTGTACCAAATCAACCAGTCCCTCATTCCACTTCTCATGTAATCGTCCGTCTGCGTTGGATTGTAGTTTGCATTGCTACTCAAACCAAAGGCATTTGACTCATACGAAATGTCTGGCCCCCAGTATGGAGAGTTAATCTCATTTGAACAACACGGATTTCCTGGATTAGGATAGAAGTTCTGCCAGTTCTTTGGGAATAGTCCTTGTAAGGAAAGATACGCACTGGATGAATTACTCGTA
>JBGCDF010000123.1:0-2569 GCA_045105095.1 Crocinitomicaceae bacterium
ACAATCCAACAATCCAACAATCCAACAATCCAACAATCCAACAATCCAACAATCCAACAATCCAACAATCCAACAATCTAAACCCGAGGGGTGAGCGGAGTCGAACCCCGATCAAAAAATCTTCCCAGGATTCAATATTCCCTTCGGATCAAATACCTCTTTAATCGAGCGCATTAAATGTAAACTGGTATCCGAGAAAGCGATGTCCATATAGGGTTTTTGAACCAATCCAATTCCGTGCTCGCCAGAGAGTGTTCCTCCCAATCTTACAACTTCGTTGAACAATTCGCGAATGGCAATGGGTAACTCATCGTTCCATTGTTCGTCTGTCAAATCTCCTTTGATAATATTGACGTGCAGATTCCCGTCTCCCGCATGTCCATAACAGACCGATTTAAATCCATAATCGTTCCCAATTCGCTTGATGTGGTGAAGCAATTCAGGCAATGCAAAACGGGGAACCACGGTATCCTCTTCTTTGTAGATCGAATTTGCCTTTACAGCTTCTCCAACGGAACGACGCAGTTTCCAGAGTGCATCTTTCTGCGCTTGAGATTCCGCAAAAAGTACTTCATCCGTTTCAAATCGTTCCAATACCTCCATGATTTTCGCGCAATCATTCATGAGAATTTCCGCGTCAAACCCATCCACTTCGATTAAAAGGTGAGCCGCATGATTATCGCCAACATGAATGCTTCTATCATTCAGAAATTCTTGTGTCCAAAGCAGAGCGTCCCGTTCCATGAATTCTAATCCACTTGGAGTGATTCCTTCTTTGAAAATGCCGCCAACTGCTTCGCATGCTTTTTCAGCGCTAAAAAATGGAGCTAGGAGCAATAAATTCTGCGTAGGATGTGGAATCAATTTCAGGACAATCTTCGTGATAATGGCTAAGGTACCCTCAGAACCAGTAACGAGCTGCGTTAGATTATATCCGGTGGCATTTTTAAGCACATTCGCACCCGTCCAAATGATTTCACCCGTAGGAAGCACAATTTCTAAGTTGAGGACATATTCATTCGTTACACCGTACTTCACGGCTTTCGGTCCGCCTGAGTTTTCGGAAACATTTCCTCCAATGAAACAACTGCCTTTACTGGCTGGATCCGGTGGGTAGAACAATCCTTTTTCCTTGACAGTATCTTGCAGTACTTGAGTAATTACGCCTGGTTCTGTCGTTACTTGATGATTGTTTTCATCAATGTTTAAAATGCGGTCAAATTTCTCCATGGATAAGGCAACACCACCGTGAACAGGAATTGCTCCGCCACTCAATCCAGTGCGCGCACCAGAAGGTGTTACGCAGATGTTCTCCGCATGACAATGCATCATGATTTTGGAAATCTCTTCGGTTGAATTGGGTTTCAGAACAACCGTTGGTAGAATGGAAATATCCTCCGTTTCGTCATGACTGTATTTATGGAGGGATTCATCATCCACCAAACATCGCTCTCCCAAGAGATTTTGAAAGACTGAAATGTCATCAGAAGAAATCGCTTTGAACATAAAAAAGTGCTTTGGTCAAAAATAAGGAATAAAAAAATCCCGTCTCAAAAGTGTAGAAGTGAGACGGGATCTCTACTCAGAAGTTGATGATACCGAGGTATCAAAATTCACAGGTAGAAGTAGTATCTATTTCGGACTTCGACTCCGCTCAGCCCTCGCAGCACCATCTCAAAACGGAATTGGCGGGCTGAGCGGAGCCGAAGCCCATCTTTGTTTAATTTCCAGTAATCTCAAATTCTGTACGTCTGTTCTGCTGACGACCATCCGCAGTTCCGTTCGTAGCAATCGGAGCGTCCTGTCCGTATCCTTTAGCTATCATGCGCGAACCTGCAACTCCTTTCTTTGTAAGGTAAGTCACAACGGCTTGTGCACGAGCCTGAGATAATGTTAAATTCGATTTGGCTGACCCTGTGTTATCCGTGTGACCAGAAATTTCCACTTTCAAGCCAGGAACATCGTTCATCAATTTTACCAATCGATCCAACTCTGCATTCGATTCTGATCGCAAGACAGATTTTCCAGTATCGAAGAAGATGTTTCTGAGGGCAATCTTACTACCAATTTTGATGTTCTTCAACTCGATTACTTTGTGCACTAAGTTATCCGAACTTCCTTTCGGGATGTCGAAGTTTTCAGAATGAAATAAATACCCCTCTGCTTTAACAGCAATTCCGTAATTCTTTCCAGATGCCAAGGTGATAATGAACTTACCAGTCGCACTGTTTGTTGTGAACGTTTCGATCACTTTTCCTGAAGTGTTATCAGTGATTTCAATCTGCGCCTCTAGTGGTTTTCTTGATATTGCGTCAATCGTAATACCTTTAAATACAGTAAATGACTTCTTTTTAACCGTCACTGATTCCTCGATGGAATTATCAGCAATTGGGTTGATGATAGAAGCCAATAAGTAATCCTCCGTTGCCATTACTGGTTCTTTCTCTGGCCCCCAGAATGTCACTTTGTAGATGTCGTAACCTCCACTTCCTCCAGATCGGTTAGACGCGATATATGCGTACTTTCCGTTCGCCGTTGCTGAGAAAAAGAAATCGTCATACTGCGTGTT
>JBGCDF010000124.1:0-9276 GCA_045105095.1 Crocinitomicaceae bacterium
CCTAATCATTGGGATGAATGAACAGATTGATGGTCACGAAAAAGAAAAAACCATCATCCGCCGTAATAGCGAAAAACTCCTGCTCCAAATAAACCAATTATTGGACGCATCAAAATTGGATTCTGGAACGCTTAGTCTCGATTTGATTCAGTATGATATCGTATCCTACATTCAATTTTTGACAGAATCCTTTCATGGGCTTGCTTCTGATAAGGACATCAAACTTACGTTTTACTCTGAAGTGACGCAGCTAAACATGGACTACGATGAACAAAAGGTTCAAGCAATCGTATACAATCTGCTGTCGAACGCACTGAAATTCACCCCGAAGAATGGAAGCGTTATTTGCCATTTATCAGAAATCAAGGAAACAAATCAGCGTGTGTTTCAATTAAAAATTACGGATTCAGGAGTTGGGATTGCTGCAAGTGAGCTGGACAAAATATTTGATCGTTTTTATCAAGCAAGCAATGGTCAACAGAGCCAAAACACGGGTTCTGGGATTGGTTTAGCGCTAACGAAGAGTTTGATAGAATTAATGGACGGAAACATAACAGTGGAAAGTACTATTAATCAAGGAACTGCGTTCACAATTACTCTTCCCGTTCGCACCAACAGTTCAAAAATAGGAAGTGGAGACTTTGCTCAACCATTCGGATGGGGAACAGAAAAAGTCCCTGAAGACGGACTCACACCTTCCACTAAGAACGATGATCCGGATGCGCTGAATTTATTAATCATCGAAGACAATGAAGAAATAGCCAATTATTTAGATAGCGTTTTCAATTCAACCTACCACACGCACATTGCGGAAAACGGGAAAATTGGTGTTTCCAAAGCTTTTGACATCGTGCCAGATGCCATCATTAGTGATGTCGCCATGCCGGAAATGGATGGATATGAAGTCTGTGAAACGCTGAAGCAAGACGAAAGAACGAGTCACATTCCGATAATCCTACTGACAGCAAAAACGGCACAAGAAGAAAAGATGAGCGGGCTAAACGCTGGAGCTGATCTATACATCACGAAGCCTTTTTACAGAGATGAACTGAACCTTAGTCTTCAAAAGCTCATCCAGATTAGACAGAAATTACAAGTGTACTACTCTACTTTTGGATCAGAAATCAATCAAGAACCGGAGCCTACAGAAACGAAGTTTAGTCCTGTTGAGGAAGCGTTTCTTGAAAAACTGAATGGACTGATCGAAGAACATCTTACAGATACTGATTTTGGCGTGCCCGAATTATCACAAAAGGCAGGTTTAAGTCAAATGCAGGTATATCGAAAGTTAAAAGCACTAACGGATAAAACGCCTTCGCAATTTATTCGTTCGTATCGATTAAATAAAGGACTCAAATTGATTCAATCAAGTGATTTGAACATCTCCGAAATTGCATATGAAGTCGGTTTTTCTGATCCAAACTACTTTTCTCGAACATTTCACAAAGAATTTGGGAATCCTCCAGGACACTTCCGAAATTAACTCACAAACAGACGTTTAGCACATATTAAACAGCCTGTTTTGCAAGATATGTACAGCAAATTCCTCCTTGTTGCAAGATACATCCACGCATCCGTAAAATAGCTACAGGTCATCCGAATCAACACTCCCCATCTTTGTACCAACAACGAATCAAACAAGTTGTTTTACAGATATGAGTCGCATTATTTTCACATATACGCTTTTGTTAATTGCTTCTTTCTTATGCGCTTCCAATGCATTCGAACAGGAAAAGGCTGAGACAGTGAAAATTTATTCGGCAGGAACGAATACAAACGATCGAATCAAGATTGTTGAAGGAGAACACGGGATTTCTAACATCTATTTTTTTAGACAGAAGGACACTGCTTGGAAGAACACCACCATCCTCTCAATAGACACGATTCAGGAATATCTCAAAGTGAAACTTGTTGGCACCAATGAAACATTTGAATTGTTCATTGAGTGGAACAACGACAAAATGACCACGGTTGATTCGAAGCAAAGAAAAGTAATCTACTGGCGAACCAAAAGCTAGCATAAATACAAATCAAAAACAAA
Organism: Crocinitomicaceae bacterium; assembly: GCA_045105095.1. GTDB lineage: Bacteria > Bacteroidota > Bacteroidia > Flavobacteriales_D > Crocinitomicaceae > UBA4466. The sequence continues at coordinate 2,042 of JBGCDF010000124.1, forward strand.
AAACAATGAAAAAAGCAACAGGAATCAAATTTACAGCACTATTGATGTTATTCATGGGAATAGCACTATTCAACAACTCGAACGCACAAACTACCTCATGGGTATTCGATGCAGCAGACAATTCAGGATTTATGATCCAGGTAAAAACGACTGGAAGAGATCATGCAGTATCTGCCGTTAATCTAGCAAAGAAAGGCGCTGCCAATTGGACGAATACAGAAGTACAGCACATCGACGACTACGACGAATACATCCGTGTAAAATCAATAGAAACTGGAAGAGTATATGAACTGCATTTCGATTGGTACGATGGTAAAGTTGTTATGACCAAACCAGAAGGAACGAAAAGAACTTACTGGTTAAGAGAGTCTTAATTACAATTCCTCACCAAGAAAAGTAACTCACTAAAGCAATCAAAAATCAAACATAAAATTCAACCACAAAAAACACGAAAGATGAAAAAAGCAACAGGAATTAAATTTACAGCACTATTGATGTTATTCATGGGAATGACACTCTTCAGTAAAGCAGACGCACAAACAACCTCTTGGACGTTCGATGCAGGCGACAATTCAGGATATATGGTCCAGGTGAAAACGACTGGAAGAGATCACGCGGTATCAGCAGTTAACCTAGCAAAGAAAGGCGATGCAAACTGGACCAAAACGAGTGTTCAACACATTGACGATTACGACACATATATTCGTGTAAAATCATTGGCTTCAGGAAGAGTATACGAAATAGAGTTTGATTGGTATGATGATAAGTTGGTAGTTACAATGCCAGAAGGAACTACAAGAACCTATTGGTTGAGAAAGTCCTAATTATCAGGGCTACATCTAGAGAAAGGGGAACATCGTTTTCCCTTTCTTTCTATTACCTGATTCATATGAGTATGAATCTTTCCTTCAACTAAAACCAATTAACATGACACGTATACAAAAGAAAAGCACCCTATCCATTCTAAGTGTTCTATTTGTCATCAGTTTCTTTCTACCTGTTATCTATTCTACCGAAGACTTACTACTCGGGTTTTATTGTGCCGTATGGGGCGCCGTGATATTTGTAATGCATCTTAGCTCCGGAGACATTCTAGCACTACTCCTTGACATTCTTCTGATGCTTCCAAATGTCTTGATGATCCTCACATTTCTTTCTCACGAAAAGTTTAGCCCTCGAATGAAACAACTTTTCTTTATTCTTGCAACGATTTCTGCTGGGTCCTGGATCTTCACGTATAAACTGTATCTAGCCCTCGAAGACGGAACCAATTTACATGTTGGTTATTGGCTCTGGTTGTTGTCTCTAAGTGGGTATTTGCTCATTCGTGCGATCCCTTCAAAATCAGAATCTTTAGATTGAATTAAATCGTTTCTCGGAACTAAGTGCTCCATAAATCATAAAGAACGGTGAACTGTCATTCCAATATTCAACGCTGCAGAAATACGCTCAAAAACGGGAATAGCTTTTATTTTGAATAATTAACAAGAGATCAGGTTATTCAACACCTCAATAATCTAACTTAGTTGAAATGAAACTGAGTTCCTCAATGGCAGCTCACAACAACGAATTATGAACTTCCGAAAGCTCATTTTACTCCTGCCGATTCTGCTTTTCTCTCATTCGATTTACGCGATCGAAGCATTCAAAAGTATGGGTAATGACCTTGACACCGGATTCACCTATATTTTATTCGTATTAGGCGGTAAGGTTCTTCCAATTATGGTAGGAGCCGTTTTCATCACCTTAAGACATGTGAATAAAAACCCTTGGTATTCGTTTGGCATTTACATTCCAGCATTGTGGTTTATCGCGGCTCACTATATCATCAAAACATACAAAGGAGCAAATGAAACCAGCTTTTCATTTGGATTAATTATCGTTATCATAGTGATGGTTATTCACATATTCCTGGACTATGATCGAGTACAGAAAAACAGGATTACACAACAATAACTTCCTGATTGCACACCATATTCCCAGCGAGAATTTTCAGTTGAATATCATGACATTTAAAAGATATTCCAGCACTTCTATCGCACAGAAAAGGAAAATTCAATGAAACTAATCAAGTGCGCATAGAGAACGTAAAATTACGTAACTCTACGTAATAATTACGTTAACCACGTATTTTTTAAGAAGGCCTAAATCTGTACTTTTAGAAAAGCACAATTAACATAAAACGAATATCATGCAAGCAAGCGACAAACCCAGAGCTCTAGTTCCACCTCCACACTACACTTCAATAACCTTGAGTGACCCAGGCGGAGGTGCTGCTTACCGCGTATTTGAATTTAAAATACAACCACAAACAAATTATAAAGCCGAGGTTACTGTTTCTTGTCCTGGTTATACATATACTACACAGATTTCTCGCTTTAATAGAACGGTGAGACTCCCTGTATCCGAAGAGCGTGTGCAACTTAAGGGATTTTTGACGTTCGGCAGGCAAAATTTTGACGATGACGTTCTAATTATCATTCAATTTTCGGGTACTTTAAAAACGAATACTTGGATGACAACTGGAAGTGGACCGAATTTATCGAATACTCCCACTAATAATTTTATTCTGGGAATTTTTAATGCTAAAACTCTTGAATTCATAACATTTTAACATTAAACAGAGCATATGGAAATATTTGAAACAACAACCTTAACGTTGGGTGATCCTGGCGGAGGAGCTCCTTCAAGAACTTATAAATTCACATTGAACACTCAAGAAGGCGGTCGCGTTGCATGTGTAACAGTTGACTTCCCTGGCGCATCTCCGATCATGACCTATGAATTAAGAAATAATGATGTCGTCGAACTTGTTGGTTCTCTCAACAACCGAGTAAAGGCAACTGGTAAATTGACGTATCAAGTTTGTCCTTTTGGCCGCAATGGTCGATATCTGGTTTGCATACTGAGATTCACAGGAAATCTTATAAACAATAGTGTGATGTTCACTGGCACTGGGCTTACACCTGGCCCTGTATCGGAAGACAGTATAATTATCGGTTATAGAGCTTACCAGAAGTATTAACCAATATCTTTTATTTGGTAGAAGTGAGGGGGAAACTGTTCCTAAAACGTGTATTACTCCTTATTCGTTTCAGCCTTTTTCGCTACCGATATTGATCGTTTCTCTGCTCATCTTAATTGATTTGGGTAACACACACTATTTTAATCCCTGAGGATGTAACTCTTTTACATGGGAATTATCGAATTGAAAATCAATTCCTAACTTTAAACTTAAATCTTGACAGTAGGTTGTATGTTGCACATACTTTACATTTATCTACCATTGCATAGAATTGAGCCATTATATAAGCATGATATTTAACCTCTCCCGACTAAATCAGTTCTTTCTGATCTTAACTCTTTCATTGCTCGCATCAAGCTGTTCTTCAGATGATGTGACGAAAGCACATACCAAATCGAAAATCGATGTGCTTATTCTGGACGGTAAGGTCGATGTTAGCATAGAGGAAAACTTCAAAGTCATTTCTGAATTTAAGAATGTGGATTCTTTTAGAGTGGAAACGGATGTGAAACTTCAGGCTATACTATCCTCAAAGAACGCTAAGAGTAGTTACTTGCACATTGTTCCCGGTATTTCTGCTGAAAGAGATGCAAAGGGAATTGAAAAAATTTATGTGATACGTGGGACCGAAAGGACGAAAGCGGCTTCAATAAAAAAGGATTTTGATTTTCAACTAAAAGTAATCAATCGTTCTATCTATGGTTTTTCAACTCGATATTCTCATTATGAATCTATCGAATCCTTTTACGATAACATCAATGAACCAGAAGCTAGGAAAAGACACGTTTGGGGATCAGGTACAACAACATTCGTTAAGAGACATCAGGAAAGGATCTTGGATCGAATAAATCTCACCGACATCTTTGACTACGAATTTGACTTAAAGCCAATATTCGATAATAATAGTGACCCTTTTCTTTCAAGTTTAAGGTCATTTGAAATAGGTTTTCATTTGGATTCTTTATTTATCATTGGAGTTGAAAATGAAGTACTTACTGTTCAATTAAATGGTAAATGGCAATTATTCAATGGCTTTGATGAATGTATTTCAAGCTTTCCAATAAAAACATATGCTAGTAGTGATTACTATCTACAAGAAAACATCTCCGATCAATGGCAAAAATCAGAAATGGAAAAAGTCGTTTCGGAAGCATTCTTGAATAGCCTCACCTATTCTCTACTTTCAGAAGAATTCAAGAAACACTTGAGGTCAGCAATAAAAATTCGAGAAGAAGATTCTTCAAAAAATTCGAAGCTAGGAAGACTAAAATTGCAAAAAAAACGAGCGAGTTCTTCTTCTGAACGGAATCTTCTAGCGAATCAGTCGGCCTCAGTAGCAGTTATTGGTGAAAATTCTACTGGATCTGGGAGTGTTATATCTTCGGATGGATACATTCTAACAAATTACCATGTTATCGCCAGCATAAAAGACGATATAGAAGTTGTTTTCCCCAATGGCAAGACTATAATAGCTGAAATAGCCAGAGTAGATAGAGATATTGATGCAGCGGTATTGAAAATTGATTCCGAAGGATTATTTACTACTGAATTAGACTCGAAATACAATGTACAGGTCGGAGAGAAAATTTATACCATTGCAACGCCCCAAAATGTAGCTTTGATAAACACTGTTTCTTTTGGACATGTTTCTGCACTTCGAAATATTGGCTCTATTCGATATATTCAGTCAGATGGAAATTTTCTAAAAGGTACCAGTGGTGGGCCACTCTTTAATGAAAAAGGCAGACAGATAGGCATTAATGTATTAGGCTGGCAAAACAATGGAGTTTCATTGGAAGGTTTAAATTTTGCTATTCCCATCGATATAGTTCTCGAACGATTAAACCTTCAACTGTAGAGGATTCCTTTTGAGCGAGTAAAAAAATACGTAGCTAAAAATCCTTCATTTGTTTCAGCTTTTTAGCTAACGCTATCGACCATGTCTGCTCCTATCTTAATTGATTTATGCAGAATACGCACTATTTTAATCCCTTAGGATGTAACTCTTCTGCATCGAAATTATCAAATTGAAATTCGGAGATTGTTAATCGGTGAATGTATTTTTCCTCATCTTCTCGAATCTTAATTGGATAAACAGCCTGACTGTGGGCAATCCATACTCCGTCAATTTCTCGGTAATCTTTGTAACGTAGATTCCCACCAAAACGCTTGTAACCAATAGGTTTTACGTAAGGGTCACGAACGGAGTATTCAATGTAGTCCATAAAACCAGTCGCTTGATTAATCCACACCATGTATTGCTCATTTTCCAAATTAGGCTCAGGATTGTTGCCCATGGTACAAAAAACTTTATCGTAACGAGTTCCATTAAATTCTGCTTCACCCGCATAGCTTATGATGGAGGCATGACGAAGTCGATCCAGTATATCGAAGAAATACTGAATATGAGATAAACCAAATGCGAAGCGAATGTGAGGCTCAACAGAGTAATCTGGGGTTGACAGGGAAACGCTGTCTAGTTCGTAATACTTCGAATCATAGAAACCAACGGCGACTCCTTTCTTCTGACCATCAAAAAACTCAACTTTACCATTCAGCGCATCTACTTGAAATTTAAATTCCATGTTCGTCTCAAAATCAGGCCATATCTTGCCTAGTTTACCGAACTTATTGTCTTTCCAAATATCATTTGCCTTGAAGGAATAGGTTGTATGTTGCTCGAATTTATCTCCTCCGTGCTTTTTCCATGCTTTATCTAAGACTTGCTTTCCTTTTGCCGTGTTTTCCTCGGTGATTCCTTCTTTCTGAATTGATTTAGTTCGTAAATCGTAAAGCGGAGAGCAGCTTTGGATAAATAGTATCGCAACTAATAGAAAAAAACTATTAGCGAAAATTAATACTCTGTGCATGATTAACGTGTTTTAAGTTCTTATTGAAAATTCGCGTGATATTCTACTTTTCAAGCTTATAAGCAACCCCTAGATTAAAGGTACTTGCAGCTCCAAAATTCCGAACGAAAACTGCCGAATGAACTCCTAGATTTATCCAGAAGTTACCAAATCCGTTGTACGAGAATTTAAGGGCGGGCGAAACAAATTCACCGTTCGTATGATATAAATTGGCTAGTCCTGCTTCTGGATCATTTACATCAGAAATATTCAACATTCCGTCTACACGGAAAATTGCATAGAGCGGTCTATCAGCTATTTTAAATTGATATCCATATTCGAACTCAATAAGCACTTGATTGGAAATATTCGTTCTATACCGAAAACCAAGACCACCATAAATGTACGATCGCTCTTTCCCGCGCCCAATGGAAAATCCTCCTTCCGCAGTATGTTGATTGTAGCCTGTTCTCAAAACGCCTTCTCTTTTGGAAAGAGGTGCTGTATACCCAAGATAACCGGCAACAGGAACGTTTTTTGAAAACTGATATTTCACCTTTACGGATGGATCACCGAGACTTGATAGACTTTGGCCATCGTGTGAAACGAATTTGAATGGAACACTTGCCAATACGGCGAGCTTATCAGTTACACTGTACTCTCCGAATAAATTTGCTGTAATATCTCGCGTGGGCACACCAGTTTGAACGATCTGATTCACCGTATCGTTTATAACGCTGCTATACCCTAAGTAAGTGCCTGAAATTTGTCCATAAAACGAACCTTTGTTGTTTACCCATGGACTTTGAGCATTCGCGTTGTAAGCGAATAAAAAAAGAAGTGCGATTAATGTTGTTTTGACTGTCATGATTTACACGTTAAATACGTCTTTGAATACTTCAAAAGTACTCAGGATTGAAAAGAACTCTTTTACTATTTCGTTCAATTCTTACCCAGTTTCATTCAAAGTTGATCATTTTAGTTCTTCCATTCCGAAGCATCAATTTTGCATTTAGTTGTTCGGTTACATTTACATTGATTATCAGTAACATGTCCTTTCCAGAGACCAAAATGATTAGTGAGTTTTTTTTGCTCCGTTGATGAAACCAACCTATTCGGATGATACAACGTTGTTATGGCAACCAACACTAGCTCCGATGATATTCCTTCGATTACTTTTTGTTTTGACGCTCCTTGTTAATTCCAACTCAATATTCTCACAGAATTATCAAACTATACAATCGGAACAAATCAATTATTATGGAACACATAATTTGGACTACATTCTAGCCACTCGAACTGATTCAATAGAAATTTCTGGATCAGACTCGGTGTTCTATTCCTATAAGACCTTCAGAGTT
>JBGCDF010000125.1:0-5703 GCA_045105095.1 Crocinitomicaceae bacterium
ATTAGTGCTAAAGAGCAGAGGGGTGAGGCTCTCGAACCCCGAATTCCTTACCTTCACTCTTCCACCTCAACCCACTTCCCAGGTAGCGTCGCATTCGTCAAGTGGTCATACATCGTTTCCACCTGAATGGCGGGATGATAAAACTTCCCTAGGTACGCTGCATTGAGTTGGACCGTTATCTTTTTTGATTCTCCTTCGTGTAAGTCGAAGTAGGAATAGACACGATCATCGCGAATGTCCTGATAATCGACCTGACTAGATCCTCCTCCGTAGAGTCGTGTATTATGAATTTCCCAGCCGTTTGGGAACAGATGGCTCAATGCGATTTCAGTCAAATCACCATTCTTTCCGGGGTTTGTTATGGTGACTTCCGCCTTGAAGTCCATTCCTTGTTTCAATTTCTCAGGGTTCAGTAATTCCCCATCCATATTGCGATATGCCAAGTTCAGGAGCAGGTTGTTTTGCTTCTTCGGAAGGTTATACTCTAACGGAATACCTTCAGAAACTACTTTGACAAAGAGCTTTGTCTTTCCCGTATTTTTTAATGTGACGGTTCCTTTCTTTTTGACGTCATCATCCGTGTACATCAATCGGTGAACATTGGACTTCGACTGAACATTTTGGAAACTTTTCTTGTTCAGTTTGTGCGAATAATTCACTCCTCCATCTCGATTCAACGCTCCGTAATACGTAGAAACCCCGAGCAAGGTGTACGCCGTCGTTTGCGTGCTGAACCACTCATCAGAATTCATCTTTTTCGACAACTCATCGACTAATTTTTTCGATCGTACGTCATCTTTCATCAACGAAAGCGATTCTAAAATCATGCTTCGGTCTCTAAGCTCTGAACCGTAGGTGTAACTATATGCATCTTCACCTCCTCCTGTAATTGGAAGGTGTTTGACCATGTCCAGAGCTACTTCCTTTTGCCCGACTAAATAATACGCCGTGGCTAGTCTCCATTTAGCGGTTGGGTTCAAATTTCCGCGACCTCTCATTTGATTCATGGCGCTCAACTCCGGATTCCCACTTAGGGCTAGCGTAAACAATCGATACGCCTGACTCACTTGATTGTACTTTGTTAATTTGATTTCGTTGGCGACACTTCGTTGGTAGGAAACCCAGGCATCTTTCATTTGCACGGGAACCGTGTACCCTAACTTTTCTGCTGTCAGCAAGAAATGCCCTGCATAATTCGTACCCCACTCATCGGATTGATAATTTCCTGGCCAATACGCGAACCCACCATCTGAGGTTTGAAAGCTTGCGATACGTTGAATTCCTTCCTTCACATTTGAGCTAATCTGATTCCTGTCTTTTTTATCCAGCTCAATCATTTGATTTAAGAACAACTGAGGAAAAACCGAGGATGTTGTTTGTTCGATGCACCCATGTGGATATCGAATCAAGTAATCTAAGCGCTTATTGAGGCCGATTGGGACAATCTGTGAAACCTCGAAAGTCGCTCGGTTAGAGCCTGAGAGGCCAGTAAATGAGATTGGAAATGATTTCTCTTCTCCAGGTTCCAACGCGTATTCACTCCCCTCATAAATAACGGGATTGGGTGCCCGAACATCCACTTCTATTTCATGATACGCCACTTCATTTCCTGATCGAGCAGTGACTTTGAATGTTCCAATCCCTAGCTTCTTTGCTACTTTAATAGGCACATTCACAACTTGATCTCCGGCCTTGTCAAATTGAACGTTGAACTGTGTTTTCTTAAGTTGAAGGAAGTTATTGCTTACTACTTCCACACTCACCTCTTTCACGTGATCTTCCATCGCGAACACAGTAATTGGAACACTCAGCTCCTCCATGGGACCAATCAACCTTGGGAGTGTCGCGAGCACCATCACGGGTTGTTTCACCGTTACCGTTTTTTGGGCCTTTCCGTATGCCCCGTTGTTTTGTGCCACGACCATCACTCGAACCGAACCGACGTAGTTGGGAATGTCAATTTTGTGACTTGCTCGTCGTCCAGCTTCCAGAGTAAATGGACCAATAAATCTCACCATCGGCTTAAATCTATTGGCTTTTGGTGTTTCTTTGATTTGATTCTCCCAACCGTCTCCACCAATGCTGATCAAATTTCGCATACTTCCTGAGTACGCTCCAATGACATCGTCATACATGTCCCATGTTTGAACACCAAGCGATCTTCTAGCGTATATTTTCTTCCATGGATTGGGGGTTCGAAAACCAGTGATGTCCAACAAACCGTCATCAACCACCGCCAGGGTATATGTCATTTTTCGACCGTGTTGTTCCTTCACCTGAACAGCGGCTGTTCGATTTGGCCGAATAGATTCCTTCATGGAAATAACAGGATGCAGGTGCGTATTTCGATCATCAATATCGATTGGAATAATCCCGTACATCCTTATAGGGCGATCATTGACCGTAGTATGATGCGGCTGCACCAGCGTGACATGGACATAGGCATTTGGGAACATCTTTTTATCCACCTGAAAGGCAATCTGATTATCTCCTTTTTGCGTGCTTTGCCAAAACTTTTTCACTACTCTCTCACCCGTTTCAATACTTACCAGCGCTCGACCATTTTCGGGAGACGGAATCGTGAGTTTGACTGTTTCTCCAACAGTATAGTTCTTTTTATTCGAGGCGAAGTCTAACATTTTTGCATGTTCATTTCCAGATCGATTTTTTCTTTTCCAGTATGGATAATCAAAGCGAAGTTTCGCTCCCGTTTGATGCTTTCCTTCCATATCGGTGAGCGTCACAAGGTAGTTTCCATAATTCTGCCCGGTCACTTTGAAATTGAAAGTTGCTACTCCATTTTTTACCGAAATCATTGAATCCATTACGGTGAGGTTCGCTGTTCTTGTCACGTAGTTCAGTAATTTTTTAGGGCCTTCTTCTGTCCACCAAGGTTGATAAATCTTGTAGATTTTCAGATGTACTTTATCGACAGAAACTTTCTTGCCTTCTGCTGTTAGCGCGATGACTGAAAAGCGATGACTTTTGTTAACTTCTAAGGATTCCGTGAAATCTTTTTTTGGTGTATCCAGACCGATGAATGTATCAAAAGGAGAAAGAGATTTTTTCTCAACGGCTATGCTGAAATCACCACTTTTTTCAAATACTCTGGTGGTGTACATTGCACTGAGCATCCCCGGAGACGATTTTAAGTCCTCCGATTTCGTCGAAATAGTTGCTTGCCCATTTTCATCTAAGTCTGCATCGAACAGCACCTCATCACGATTGTAAAAAGGACGGATGGGCGAATCGAAGCTGTACGTTGGATATTCGGTAAAGCTTGTTTTCTTCGGACGGATAACGCGGGATACCTTTGCCTTCAGATTTTGTGCACTTGCTCCGTGCAACCACTTCGCCTGCAATAAAGAAGAATCAGAATTATTCACCGACAAGTTGACCTTTAGGCGATTGGGCTTCACCGTTTCCACGCGCAAAGACTTCTCGAAGTAATGATTCCCGATCTCGGCTGAAACTGAATAGTATCCCGTTTTCGCATTTGGGCTGGTAGCTGTTCTGAATACGTAGCTTCCCGTGGAGTTTTTCTTTGCAGCATAGGAAGCGACCGTTCTATTGCTCGGGTTTTTCAACTCGAAATGGATAGGATGATTCAAAGGTATGCTCCGTTGAGGATCATTCAAAACAAAGGACAAAAACAAGGAGTCTCCGGGCCTCCAGACACCGCGTTCACCATAGAAAACGCCTTTCACCGCTTTCTCCAAATCCTCTCCTTGCACATCAAACTTCGATGTTGAATTGGTAAAATAATCCTCCAATTTTAAGTATCCCCGCTGATTTCCGTATTTGGCAATGAGCAAGAAAGGTTTCGTATCAAGGGGAAGCGCTAACATTCCATTGGCGTCACAACGACCTGATGTAATTAGATCACTGGTGTAATCGTAAAAGTAAATTGATGCATTGGGAATCGGTTTTGCCGTGACCATGTTACTCACGAAAATATGACCTCGTTTGTCTTGATCCAATTTGAATACGATTCCTAAATCCGACGCCAAAATAGTGCGGTTGACAGCCTTTCCGTCGTAATATTCAGGATCACATGGATTGGTCCGATCATCGTAATAACCCCAACTATCGTATTCATCATAAGAGTACATATAAGCTCTCCAGGTTCGCTCTGACCATTTGTCCTCCTCTTCCTCTTCTTCGTTCTCATCTACTTCCTCAATTGGGCAACCGCAAGAACTATCCTTCTTCTCAAACTTGATTCCAACTCTGTAAATTGCACCAAGCTCAGGTTTTATCAACCTATTCAAGTCCAGTACGTGCGAAGTCCACTTGGAAGAATCTCCTTCTTTCATGGTTAGTTTGATGTGTTTTTCGGCCACCACTTTTCCAAATCGCGATAACTCATCTTGCCCATCTAGGTCATTTACTTGAAGGAAATGGTGAACGCTCTTCTCTTTGATTTTGATGATTCGTACATCAACGCTTTTCAATGAAACCGTTTCGAAAGGAAAAATCAACCCTTGCGAATTTGGAAGGATTGAACCATTTCCGTGTAAGCGCACTCTTGGTCTGGGAGATGGAAAAAAGAGATTCGTAGCATACGCTTCTTTCATTCGGTACCCCGAACCGTCTTTGATCCCCGTATCAACGGTCAACTTTTTATTTCCCACCATCAGATTTGATAAGAACACACGAACGGTATTTTCCTCTATGTGGAAGTTTAAATTTTTCTCTCCTTCAAGTTTGATGATGCCGTTCAGATTTTGTTGTGGCAATAAGGCTTCACTAAAATGAATTTCTAGGTATTGATCTCCTTCTTCGTCCGACATCACTTTGGTATTTGTGACTTTGTAATCACCAAGTGCAGTAACCCTTAATGTTCGGGAACGTTTATCTGTCGCTCCAATACTAGTGCCATCCCAATTCAGCACCAACTTACCATCTTTCTCGGTTCGCTGTATACTGTCTATTCTAAAATCCAGTTCATTCGATCCGTTATAGCGAAGCATTTTGATGTTGATCTTTTTGGAGTTCAATTTTGCAGAAATCGTTTTTGCTAAGGCTGATGAATCTACATAATCCGCTGCGACAATTGTACCAGTGCAAAACCGAAGGTCCGATGTCGCATTGGGATACGACATCAAATGTCTTCCTTCGACGCTCAGTTTCTGAGGGAAAGTCGAGAATTGAAATTCGAAGTTTTTGTACTTACTCTCTACTTTTTGCACCTCGCTCAATGCGAATGAAACGGTATATAACTGATCTGTGAGAAGCGGACTACCAGGAGTGAATTGAATTACCCGATCATTGATTCGCTCTAAGCTTCCTTCGGTAAAGGGAGTAATTGTAAATAACTCTTTCAACTTTTTATCCGTGAATGATTTGGGAAGTGGGTCGGCAAACTCTATCTCTACAGGAGATATTCGACTTTGTGCTCCAGAGGAGTAACCAGATATGTACTTGGCAAATCCTGGGTCCACTTCGATGACGCGCTGTTTGTTTGCGCCGGAAATAATGAATAGTGCTGCGGCTAGAATTACAGCAACTCCAATAACGATGAACAGTGTTTTTTTAGACATACTTCAAGTTTTTTACAACTCAAATATCTGCGATTGTTTTGGACTAAAATTTCATTTCAAGGGTTCGTGGAAGGTGGTTGATTATTCGTTTGAGGGGGTTGATTGTTCGATTATCCGATTGTTCGATGGTCCGATTATCCGATGGTTGGATGGTTGGATG
>JBGCDF010000126.1:0-27453 GCA_045105095.1 Crocinitomicaceae bacterium
AGAAAAGTGCCTTCACTCGTAAGAAGTTTATATACCTGGTTGATATCTCCTCCATGAACAGGTAGCCCCTGACTAATTCGAAAGGAGGTGCCAAAAAGGTTTTTCAAAACGGACTCGATAGAAGCAAATACCATCATAAAATCGTTCGTCGTTTTAGATAGATATTGGGGTAGAGTTGGACATCAGAACGAAGATAGTGGATTTTCAAGATATCGGGGTTCGGCTCCGCTCACCCCTCGCGTCATCTTTTCAATGGACTTAACCGAGGGGTGAGCGGAGCCGAACCCCGTTTCTCTTTCTTAGTACATTATATAATTGCGGACACTTTTCTGATATTCAGAATGTACGAGTGTTCCGCTGTTAAATTGACCACCCTTTGATAGAAGATGCTTTATCACCAAAGTTGTAGTTTGCCGGGAAGAAACCAGAGGGTCTTGAACCAATGTAATCCACTGGGTCATTTGAGTTGTGAGGGTAAACAGTTGCAGCAAGGAACCAATGTAAGTTTGGAATGCTTTGCAAGAAACGAATCTGTATTCCATAGAAGCATCCATGTTCAAAAAGATCAACAGTTCCGCCTGATACTTTCAATGAGGAGATTTGATCGTTCTCGTAGTAAGAGTCGAGGTAATGTATTTGAAAGTACGCGTGATTTAATCTTCTGAGATTCGTCATTTCATCTACGTAATTAACATGCTTGTAGAAACGAAAAGAAGCATATCCAGACCAGCCATTGTTGTAACAAGGATTGTACTTAGCTTGATCAATAGTTGCGTTTTGATCAGTTGGGACTTTAACCTTTTGATACGAGTTCATTTCTTGCTCAGAGTCAAAGAATCGAATGACGAAATCTTTTCCGTTGTTTTGTACATTTTCGACAAGCAAAGTAAGGTTGCCATTATCATTCTTTTTCATGAGGAAAGCATCACGCTTCGCAATTTCTCCAGTACTTGAAACTAATTCGTTGTTTTCGTTGAATTCATAATTAACGGTAGACTCTTGATCTCCATAGATGTAATGATGGGTAACTTTTACGGAAGAGATTTCTTCACTTGTCGGTTGTATTTCTTGTTTCTTACAACTAACCAATACGGTTCCAACCAGAATTGCCGAAGCGAATAAAACAGTGTGTTTGAACTTATTCATTTTACTAATATTTGATTTGTTTCCCATTGGTGCCAACGAGAGAACAAAACCTAACCAGCCGATTCAATAAAAGCATCAATTTCACGATTTTCTCAAACAACAATCCAACAATAAGTATCAATCCAAAAGCGAAGCGCGTCTAACAATCCAAGAGCGAAGCGATCCAAAGGTGTAGCGTATCCAACAATCGGATAATCGACCTAATCCAAACTCAAAATCATCTTTTTCAATTCAGCTTCTTCATCATTCTTCGCAGTGAATTTTCGAGCCATTTGAATTAGCTTCTCATTTGTCAACTCTCCTTTAAAAACTGAGTTTCTGAGTGTCAAACCGAAAGCAGTAATTAGATTGACCAAGTCATTTTGAATGATTTCACTTTTCTCCTTTAGGCTAAACCTTCGCTCAATACTTGTTGAATCTTCAAAAGGCTTGTAACGCAATTTCACAAAGGCCAACTCCTCTCGGTTAAAGGTTGATTTGGTTTTCGTGAAGTGACTTTCCGTTTTCGTTTCTTTTCCACGTTCGATTTCATAAACAGCAATCACCGAATGACTATATCCCATTTCTCCACCATCCTTGGTGTCGTCATCGAAATCTTTCGCAGGCATTAAGCGATTTTCGTAGCCAATCAAGCGGTAATTCTTCACGAATGCAGGATTGAATTCCACGTTCAGTTTTACATCTCGCGCAATGTTGATGAGGTTTCCGATATCTCCAGAAAGTACCTGCGAAGCCGTTTTCAAATCATTGATGTAAAAGTGATTTCCATCACCGCGATCAGCAAGCGTTTCTAAAATGTCATCTCGATAATTACCCATTCCATAACCAAGTGCTGTAAGGTAGATTCCCTTTCCGCGCTTCTGGGAAATGTACTCTTCGAGTTCTGTCGTTGAGTTAATTCCCACATTGAAATCTCCATCGGTTGCCAAAAGGATTCGATTGTTAAATTGTGGGTCGTAGTATTGCTCCGCGAGTTGGTAAGCCGTTTGAATTCCTCCTGCTCCATTAGTTGAACCTGCGGCAACTAAATTGGATAGTGCTGTGTAGATGCGTTCTTTTTGATCACACGTAGTGGGTTTGAGTGCGATTCCCACTTGTCCTGAATACGTTACAATGGATATTCTATCTCCTTGTTCCAAACCTTTCACGAAGTCCTTGAATGATTCAATCACCAAGGGAAGTTTATTCGTAGAGGACATCGACCCTGAAACGTCTACCAACAGAACGATGTTATGGTATTTACGCGGTTGATCCTTTGGAATATCAGCTGCTCGAACGCGAATGGTTACCAATTCATTCTCTGAATTCCATGAGCAATTGTTCCGTTCTAGCTCCACGCCAATTAAATCATCATTTTCAATCGCTGCGGGTTTATGCTTGAAGGAGTTGAGCATTTCTTCTAAGCGAACAGCATCTCTATGGATGGTCTCTCCTCGACTAAATTTCGTTTTGATATAACTCCACGAGGCACGATCGACATCCAAACCAAAGGTAGAATTCGGAGAAGAAAGAGGTGAAAGAAAATCATTTTCGTAGATCTCGGAAAAACGATCGAAGCTCAGAAGGTTTTCTTTTGGTTCGATATACACCGACGTCGGCGGGTAGCTTCGATTGGAAGTTGGAGCTGTGTAATTAAAGGTTGAGTTGTTGTATGCATAGCTTTTTCTTTGTCGCATAACAGAACTAGCGGAGTTACCTTCTACGAGAATGATTGCGCCTGTCGCATCTCCGTAACATGCAGGAACTCCACCTGTAATTACCTGAACATTATTGATAAATGATTTCGGAATCCCATTCAGCGAATTGACCCGCATTCCATCGATATAATATGCATTGCGGTTGGCGCGAGCTCCACGCGCGTTGACTCCAGAGAAATCTGTGGTTCTGTTGACGCTCCCAACGGTACCTGCAATTCCCAATGCACTTCGATTGGGCATTCGTCCGATGTCTTCTCGTGTAATCGTTGTACCACTTGCACCAGCATCTTTGCTCATTAATGGAACAGAGTAGGCGACAATTGAAACACATTGGATTTCTTGTACGTTCGGATCCATAACAGGTAAGTTTGGATCGACCAGAATAGTGTTGTGTTTTTTCTTTTGAGTTGATATTGTCACTTCTGATGACGATGATCTTGATTCTATTGATGGGTCGCTTGAGTAAGAGAATTTCCCTGCACCTTGGCTTTGAATAGCAAGCAAACTTGAATCTACCTCAAAGGACTGATACACCAATTGATTGGCTTGAATGTAAACGGCTTGTTTGTATACGAAGCAGCTGTCTTTGTAGGAACAATAGAGGTCTACCGTACCCGCTGGAAGCTCACGGGAAATCAATTTTTCTACTGTGCTTTGCTTGAATAGCAAGGTTGAATCTTTCCAGATCTGAACAGAGATACTATCCTCGGAAATTGAAGTGGCTCGATCGAATGAAACTACAACTCCTCCTTTTTGAGAAATAGCGTTTGAAAGAAAAAATAAAGTCAAAAAGGCAAGTGCAAATTTCATAGGCATCATTTCCAGTTAGGATGATGACGCGGTTAGAATTCCATAAATGAGTTTGGAATACGGTGTGTTAATTTCGGGGTTCGAGAGCCTCACCCCTCCTAATTGTTTGAAAAGAAATATCAGAGGGGTGAGGCTCTCGAACCCCAACTACTACTCCAATATCAATCTAACTTCGTACAGCCTTAATCCCAGGCAATTCTTTCCCTTCCAAATATTCCAACATGGCACCGCCTCCAGTGGAAACATAGCTTACTTTGTCGGCTAAATTGAACTGGTTAATTGCAGCAACAGAATCACCACCACCGATCAATGAAAATGCACCGTTTGACGTGGCATCAACAATCGCGTTGGCAACCGAAACTGTACCTTTTTTTAAGCTTTCCATTTCGAAAACACCCATCGGTCCGTTCCATAAAATCACCTTTGAGTTTACGATCACTTCACGGCAAGCTGAAATGGTCTCCGCTCCGACGTCCAATCCCATCCAAGCATCAGGAATTTCGTTGATGTTTACTTCCTGTGTGTTCGCATCATTCGAGAAAGCATCCGCGATAATCGTGTCCGTTGGAATCACCAAATTTACATTCTTCGCCTTCGCTTGTTCCATGATGGACTTCGCCATGTCAATGAAGTCGTCCTCGACCAGTGAATTTCCAATTTGACCTCCGTTCGCTTTCACAAATGTGTAGGCCATTCCGCCACCGATAATCAAATTATCAACACGATCTAACAAACGCTCGATGATGACAATTTTCGAAGAAACTTTCGCGCCTCCAACAATTGCTGTTACCGGTTTTTCGGTACTGTTTAAGACCTTATCAACACTTTCAATTTCCCCTTCGATTAGAAAACCGAATAGTTTGTCATTTGGAAAAAATTTCGCTGCTACTGTTGTACTTGCGTGAGCACGGTGAGCTGTTCCGAAAGCATCGTTTACATATACATCTCCGTGCTTTGATAGCTTCTCTGCGAAGACTTCATCACCTGCTGTTTCTTCTGTGTAGAAGCGAACATTATCGAGGATCATTACTTCACCCTGCGATAAGTTGTTGCTCATTTCGTAGGCTCCCTCTCCAATACAATCTCCGCCAAATTTCACGGAAGTTCCAATCACTTTTGAAACGTGATCAACGATGTTTTCCAATGAGAATTTTTGCTCATATCCATTTTTTGGTCGACCGAGGTGTGACATCAATACCACACTTCCTCCTTGCTCCAAAATATGCTTGATTGTTGGGGCTGCAGCGCGAATACGGGTGTCATCAGTCACTTCCAATGTTTCTTTGTTCAATGGAACATTAAAATCTACGCGAATTAGTGCACGTTTACCTTCGAAATTGTAAGAATGAATGGAAGCCATAAGTATCTGTTTTAGGCTGCAAAATTAGTAAACTTATCTCATTTGAGTTTGTACGTAAAGGTCGTACGGATCAGATCAATTCCGCAACCTGTGCACTGAACGGAGTCGAAGTGCAATCATTTTATCTTTCAATATTTAATTGTACGAGCGATTAAAATCTTAAATTAAGAGGATGAAATCAATCTGGCGAAACCATAAAAAGAAAATCATATTCTCGACCATTCTGCTCGTTTTCGGGTTTGGTTTTTACTACGTCTATGTCCGATTACCCATTATAACGGGGTACGCAGCAAAAGACATGTGTTCATGTGTGTTCATTGCTGATCGCGATCCGGAATCTGTCGCTGAGAATGAATTTCAATTCAGCTTGATCAAGCATGCTTCCTATGAAGTAAATGAAAAAGATAAATCGGTTACTTCTTCTGTATTCGGAATGGGAGATAAAACGGCTTACTACACACCACAAAACGGTTGTGTAATCTTGAATGATATCGACCGAAAGGATTGGAAGTATCACAAGGAAGAGTTGTATCCAGTTCGAGAAATCCCGCTGGCAGATAATACGGCAAACTTCGCAGACAATAAACAACTTGATGATGCGATTAAAAAGCACTTTAAAGATGATGATTCTAAGAAACCTTTCGGTGCACGAGCGGTGGTGGTCTTGAAAGATGGAAAGCTGATTGCTGAGCATTACGCAGATGGATTCGACAAGGATTCGAAACACATCGGGTGGTCCATGACCAAAAGTATTTTCAACGCGTTAACTGGAATAGCTATTGAACAAGGAAAATTGGAGGGGCTAGATCAAAGCGAGTTATTCCCTGAATGGAAAGATAGACGAAAAGCCATTAAGCTGAAGCAAATTCTTCAAATGAATACTGGTTTGCAATGGGAAGAAGATTACGGTGATGTATCCGAAGCGGTCACGATGTTATACAACCGCGACAATATGGTTGATTATGCCATTAGTCAAATGTTTGAAGGTGATATAGGGCGTCATTGGGAATATTCCAGCGGTTCAAGTAACATGCTGTCTGGAATTCTACGCGATCGCATGACGGAAAAAGAATACTTTGATTTTCCTTACAAGTATTTCTTCGATAAGATTGGCGCTTCTAGTTTCATTATGGAAACGGATGCAGCGGGTAATTTCGTATCTTCTTCGTACGCCTGGGCAACGGCTCGGGATTGGGCAAAGTTCGGTCAGTTTTTCCTCGACGAGGGAGTAGTTGATAGCACAAGGATACTTCCAGAGGGTTGGATCGATTTCACCACGGAAGTCGCCGAAGGATCTAAAGGAGAATATGGAGCGCATTTTTGGTTGCCGACGAATAAAGATTATCCGAGATCACCCAAAGACATGTATTTCGCAGATGGTTTTCAGGGGCAACGCGTGTTCATTGTTCCAAGTGAAGGACTCGTAATTGTTCGGCTGGGCCTCACACGGTTCGATCATCCTGTGTATGATGATTTGGTGATGGATGTGATTGAAGCGTTGAAGTAGTATTATGAGCGACGATCTGGACTTGTCTGTGTTCTTCTGGTCTTTTCTAATTGGCGCTATACTCATCGCTCTTCCTATTTTCTTCATGAAATGGAGGAATACTTCGGTGAAACTTAAAGCTACGGAACTTCTGTATTCAATTGGTTTCAATAAGGGCAATGTACATCACGACTACCTTAAAACAGAATCACAATACATCATTACTTTGAATCACATTCCAAAAGAAGAGTTGTTTCAGCATCATAGATTAAGGATAGGTGTACACTTTGAAATACCTTGGGAATATGATGTCATAGCTGACTCACTGGCAAGGATTCAAAAAGAGTATGGAGATTATGGATGGGACATAGGTCATGTGTATTATGATGTCTACTATTTTGTAATCAATAAAGAGACCGCTATGAGAATCGACTTTAGAGTAGATGAGACACTAGCAATTCTCAAAAAACATGGACTCAATCCAATAAGTTTTGAAGACGCCCAAGAACAGTACCTCGCCATTGAGAAGTGGCGAAGCACAATTAACTGATACATTTCGAAAGCATTTGGGTCAGTTTAGTGATTAATTCGTGACAGTTAAAAATGATTTAACAAAACTTGCAAAATACTGATTTTTAATAAGTTAATAATTATTGGGTGATAGTAAATCAACCAAACGAAAGTGATTTATACCTCAATTCTGGATTGAAATTAGCTTCTAACTGGGCTTACTTTGAGGTATTAACTTAAAATAAGCAGTATGAAAAAAACACTTTTACACATCGTTTGCGCATTGAGTTGCGTTTTGTTCTCTCAAGGAGTTGAAGCTCAGGTAGAGTTTAATCCATCCTCGTGTTCAGGCACGGTTCGAATCTTTAATCAATCGTCCGATGATTGGACGGTTAATTACTACGGTAGCGTCATAACCGTTGCATCGGGAACTTCTGCCAATCTTGGGTTGGTAAATGCCGATCCTGGTTTGCCTCGGTTTGTAACTTCAGCATCGACCTCAAATTGTAGCTTCCGATTACCCAATACAAATGCATTTTGGTCTGCTCCATGCGCTATGGGAACAACCTCCCTTGAATACTATACAACGTATTATACTCCACAGGGCATTCCTCTTCCAGGCATTATCGTTGGAGGGCAACAATGTTTCGCGAATTCCGTGATCGAAATACAGTAATCGAAAGGGAATTTTAGTCAAAAGGAAATAGCTACACTGAAAGGTGTGGCTTTTTCTATTCTTAAGAATCACCTTTGACAACCTCTACATAGTCCACTTGACGTATTTTTGAGGCAACCCAATTTCTTACAATTTCATAGTTGGGAACAAACCATGTATTCATCAGTAGTTCGTCTATATCTTTCATCTCTTGTTTTACCTTGTCTTTATCAACAAACAAATCAAGAGAGAAGTGGAACAACTTGAAAATCTTTTGTTCCAACCCTGTCATCTTACCGATTTTGTTAAAATACCGTCGTGTGGACCGGAGGGAAGGATCTAACAGGTCGTACTTTTCTTGCTCATAATAGACCATAACCAGTAACAATCTACTTTGCTTTTGAATATCATTCCGAGAATGATTTTTCGAATTATCAATAATTTTCTCTAAACAAGATTGACAGGATTTGAAATCTTTCGCACCAAAGTAGGTTTGTGCCAGAAGGAAATAGTGTCGGGTGATAACAGCGTCACTTGCTTCTTTTTTGTGTTTTTCAAAGAAGGTGGTAAGCTCCACAGTTTTTTTCAAGCCATTGGCGAAATCTCCAGTCGCATTCAATAAGGATATTTCGTGGTGTAGCCCTGCATATTCAATAATGTATGTCAGTCGTTCGTGTCTTTTCAATTTATCTTTTGGGTAGAACGTTCGAAGCTGTTCAATTGCCTCCATACCAGACGTAAACTCTTTCCGTTTTACGTGAGACTGATTGAGATTGAGCAAAGTCGTGGCAAAATTGACCGGATGTTGTTTGATCAAAATAGGATTTGATTCGAAGAGTTGTTTGGCGGCAAGAATCCATTGGTGCATTTCATCGAATTTCCCTTTTCCCAGACAATGAAAATAATGGATGTTTATGTGTTGTCTTTTCGCCTGAAATGTTCGTGCATTCTCAATATCGCTCAAGGTTTTGTGCTCCATCAATACGTCATACTCTTTGGCTTCATTCGCATTAAAACCTTGATATCCTGATTTTAGTGATATTTCAAATGAGCGCTTGTAGAGAGAATCGTACAGTGACTCATTTTCTAACAGTTCAAAAATGTGCCGCTGTTCTTGCCTGATTTCATCGCGTAATTGAGGGTTGATGCCTCCAGGATGATTCGAGCTCTGGAGATTCAAGATTTCCAACATTCGTAAATAATCATTCAAAGCATTGGCTAACACTTTTGCTTTTTTGATCAATTTGCCAGAATGAGTGTAAAACCCTTTGTTCTGAAGTACTCTAATTCGAATAAGTAATTCACTCAACTGATATTGTGGATCGTGAGTTTGGTTGTAAACGGATAACTCTTCCAAAAGAGCTTTGTACAAATATTCTTTAGCAGCGTTGAAACGACCCACCCAACTTTCATGTTTAAATTTTGCCTTGATGGCTGCTTCATCATAAATATCCTGCCCGTCGATCACACTGAAAATGGCCAAATACTTTTTCGCGTCTTTGCCAGATGAAGCCTTCATACGAAAAGCTCTTTTTTCGCCTTTGGTCAGCGTTTTGATTAATTTGAATAGATGATCAGAAGGTGTTTTCATGTAATGAAATGAAAAAAATGGCGAATAGTACTTTTTCCGAATATACCGATTACTTCTAGCTTATCGTGAGATAATCAGTCATCTTTTGATGCTCGTTTCAAAAAAAAATTATCTCCCCTGTAACTTTTCAGTAACTTGTAAGTCTTACCTCTGAAAACGGTAACATGACTACAAAAGAATACAACCTGGCAGTTGACGAATATTCGGATAATATCTTCCGATTCGCGTTGAAGCAACTCAGAAATGAGATGTCGGCTAAGGATATTGTTCAGGAGACATTTACCAAAGTGTGGGCGAAGCACGAAGATGTACAATACGAGAAAGTAAAATCGTACCTCTTCACGACCGCTTACCATGCAATAGTTGATTGGGTGAAGAAGGAGAAACGATCAGGAGATATCGAAGCAGTAAGTCACGAAGCATCACATGTGGATGCAGAAGTAGATTTACAAGAAGTGCTGCACGAAGCATTGAATCGATTGCCTGAAGTTCAGAAGACGGTTGTTTTGCTTCGTGATTACGAGGGGTACAATTACGCAGAGATCGCAGAGATCGCCAATTTGACTGAAGCACAAGTAAAAGTGTACATTTTTAGAGCGCGAAAGGCACTCAAAGCGTACGTAAAACGATTGGATTTAGTAATATGAGCACAGATAGAATAAGCATTTTTAATTACGAGGCATTTTACCTTGATCACCTAGAAGGAAATCTGGGAGAGGAGGATACTGCCTTGTTGTTGGCTTTTCTGGAAGAACATCCTGAATTGATCGAGGAGGAGGAAGATTTCGTACTACTTGATCCAACAGCCGACACACCAGTGTTCGATGATAAGGATTCTTTGAAAATTGTAAGCGACGAAGCTGCAATTGCCTTATCAAACGTTGAACATTTCTTAATTGCAGAATCAGAAGGACAATTGCCTGCTACGAAACAACAAGAGTTGAACGCATTTGTAGTTCAGCACCCTCACCTCGAAAAAGAGCGTAAGTATTTAGCGGCGATGTTCTTGAAAGCTGATCAATCCATTGTTTATGCAAATAAATCAGGGTTGAAGCGCAAAGGAGCAATCATCTTCTGGCCGTATGTTGGACTAGCCGCGGCGAGCGTCCTAATCGCATTCCTATTCGTAATGAACAATGGTTCTGAGCAGGAGCAATTTGCGGAAAAAGATCCTGTTGAGAAGAACGACGAGTTGAAAAATGAAAGTCCAGTTATCGAACAAGACGACATTCAAATCGCAAATAATGTTGAAGGAACTCAGGAAACCCAATCGGTCGAACAATCAGACGATCGGAATATCGGAATATCGGAAAAAAGTCCAAAAATCCAACACCGCCAGAGGCAGACACGTAGTGAATCTAATAATCCATTAATCCAACAAAAGCAACCAACAATCGCCTCCGTAAACTCAATCAAATACAAGAGACCACGTAAAGTAATCAACTCGATTGACAGCAAAGATCTGCAACCTGTTTCTCCAAAGATGGAAATGCCAGAACTAACGACGCTTCCTGAAAACGATTACGCTCAGACTTCATCTGATTCCGATCGCATGAAGAATCCAATCAAACCGATTACTTCTCGATTGGAAAAAACACTCAAAACAGATGTGGACTTCAAAACAGGAAAAGCGGCAAATAACACTGGCGCTGGTTTCTTCTTGAAAATTGGAAAATTCGAAATCTCTCGTAAGAAAGGGAAACGCAAGAAGAATTAGGCTGAGAGTAGATCATTGTTTGCTTCTACCACCATCTTTCGATTATTCATTTATCTTTGATCATTAAGAGGAATCTAAACTCTTCATATGTTCAAGAAATCACCCTTAACGACGTCAGCCATAATTGTCATTATTCTTGTGGTATTCTTCAGTGTCTTTAAGAATGAAAATTGGAACAGAGAAGGGGGAGTTATTGAATCGGACACAAAGTTTTATTATCCGTATTTACCCGCAATTTTCATCAATGGTGATCTTTCTTTTGAGAATATCGAACCATATGTTTACAAAGACAACCTGTATCTCTGGCACAATGAAACGGAGGATGGAAAGCGCTATATAAGAGGAACGTACGGACTTTCATTATTTTATTCACCGTTTTTCTTTGCAGGACATGGACTTGCGGCGGTGCTTGGAGAACCTATGAATGGCTTCAGCTATCCGTATCGGCTCTGTTTGAATTTTTCTGGCCTATTTTATTTATTCTTTGGCCTATTGTATTTGAGTAAACTACTGAGGAAGTTTTTTGAGGATCACGTTGTGTCCATAACCTTATTCATAGTAGCCCTAGGAACGAACCTGTTGTTCTATTCAACGGACTATTCCATGTATTCGCATGCACCCAATTTTATGCTGGGCTCGCTAATGCTCTATGCCTCCATGATGTGGTTTGAAACCCATCGCTGGAAGTGGACGATAATCATTGGTTTTTGTGGTGCCCTGATGGCGCTCATCCGACCGATTGACTTCATCTTCATTTTATTCCTTCCGCTCATAGGTATTGTCACATTAAAAGAGGTAAGAGAACGAATCAAAGAGATTTGGCAAAAACGATGGCACTTCATTGTCATCGGAATCATTTTTGTGCTCGTCTTTGCTCCCCAGTTTATCTACAATTACAGCGTCTCGGGAAGCCTCTTCTTTTATTCGTATAACGAGGAGAGTTTTTTCTTTGGAAACCCACACATTTTGGACGCGATGTTCAGTTACCGAAATGGTTGGCTCTTGTACAGTCCACTGATGATTTTTTCCTTGTTGGGAATGGTGGCGCTGTTCAAACAGAAAAGAAAACTGGGGATCTTTGTGGTGGTCACATTTGGGCTTTATCTGTATGTTTTGGCATCCTGGTGGTGCTGGTGGTATGTAGGTTTTGGGAACAGGGCATTTATCAATGTGTATCCGATTTTGGCAATTCCTCTAGCAGCCTTTGTGCACTTCATTATTAAACGCGGAATCATCGTGCGTTTTCTATTTAAGGCGATAGTACTCGTGGGCTTGATCGTATCGGCTTATCAAACGTATCAATATCACATCGTATATATTCACTGGAGCGATATGACCGAAAAGGCGTATTGGGATTCCTTTTTGAATTTGGAGCCCTCACAACTGTATCACACGTATATGGAGCCAGCGGTTATTGATCGCGTGCAGCAAGGCGAAGACTGTGTATACAAATCCAAAGTGGAAACCTTGAGTTATACAACCTTCGATTTTGAAACTGCCAGCGGTGTTGATTCTACACTGATGCAATTTTGGGACGAATCAGAAGGAGCGATTAACATTCCCGAAGGAGTAGAATTTATTGGAAATGTTCGAGTACCCACTCCTAGCGATGCAAACGAAATCTACCTTACCACTTGGGTAGGTGAAGAGAACTGGGGCGCTAAACACATTGTTTTGAATTATCCTGATGAAGGTTTCATGAGGAGCTCACAAGAGGAAATAAAACGCAAAGATGGCAAGATAAAAGTGCATTGCTATATGACAATTCCAGAGGGCTCCAGAGGAAAGGATGTTAGCGTTTATTATTGGGATCAAAACAAGAGTTCATTTACGTGGCACGAATTCTCAATAGCTTTCAGGAAAAGAACGCAATATGTCAAATGTTATGATTGAGCTTTAAGCTCTTGATCAGAACGTGAAAAAACCACTGTGCAACGTAAATTATGGGCTTTATTCTACTATATTTAACTCTTCCTAATCGGAACGACCAAAAATAGTTGAAAGAAACCTCCTTCATAGAACAAAATAAGCAGAAGTGGAATCGCTTTGAGCAACTGTACGAATCTAAATCTCACGACCCTGAGGAGTTGAGTGATTTGTACATGGACATCACTGACGATTTGAGCTACGCCCAGACATTCTACAAAAGAAGAACGGTGCGTGTTTACCTCAATCAACTGGCGCAAAAAGTCTATACTGGGGTCCACAAGCAGAAAGGTGAATCGTTTCGGAAGTTCTTAACCGTTTGGAAGACCTCCTTACCCCTTGAAATTTATCGTGCTCGAAAGAGCTTGCTCGTAGCATTCGTTTCTTTTCTTGTTTACGCCTTAATTGGAGTTCTCAGCACACATATCGACCCAGATTTTACACGATTGGTTCTCGGTAATTCCTACGTTGAGCTCACAAATCAAAATATTGCGGACGGTAATCCTCTGGCGATTTATGGGATGACCCAAAGTCAGTTGCAGATGTTCATGGATATCACCACCAACAACATGAAGGTGGCGTTTTTGACGTTCTTCCTCGGATTTTTCTTCACATTAGGAACGCATCTCGTCATTTTCTATAATGGAGTCATGCTGGGAACCTTCCAGTATTTCTTCCACACGAAAGGCTTGCTCATAACCAGTTTCCTCGGAATTTGGATTCACGGGGCATTCGAGATTTCAGCGATTGTATTGGCTGCAGGTGCAGGAATTACGGCTGGAAACGGTTGGTTATTCCCCAAAAGCTACACACGACTTCAGTCTCTTCAGCTTTCAACCAAGCGTGGACTGAAAATCATGATGAGCCTCGTGCCCTTCATTATTGCTGCTGGATTCTTAGAAAGTTACGTAACACATAACTACCAAAGTTTACCCGATTGGTCGAAGTGGGCATTAATCATTTTCTCTTTCGCAATCATTCTGGCGTATTACGTTTTCTATCCGATGTACGTGGCGAGAAAGCATCCTGAATTGCTTCATGAAGAGCAAGTAGGAAACTTCAAACCAAAGACAACGTTCGACTTCAGCAAGATTCGCAGCTTCGGTGAAACAATGGCAGATTCATTCCGAATGTACCGATTGCAGTTTGGGAAATTCATGAAAGTGATCATGTTGGTTGTGTTCCCAATGATTGTAGGAATTGTAGCCCTTCAGGATTTGAATCATGTCTGGATGATGCAAACAGAGCATTGGTATGATTGGGCGACTCAATTTGAGCTAATGATGGGGTATGGATACTACAACCCATCAGATTTAATCGCCGTTGGCGCCTGGACCATCATTTACACGCTGATCGTAGCCGCTGTGCTGTGGAGCGTTCAATCGATCGGAGAGAAATTTTCATGGAAGAGCTTCTTCCAATTTACAGCGAAAAAAGGAATGGGAATCTGGCTTGCCAACTTCTTTATTTTACTGTTTGCATTCACGCTACCGTGGTGGGGCTTGCTAATTGGAATATTCCTATTCCCATTATTCCTTCTCAATAGCGCAGCGACTGGGTTAAGCAACGAATCATTTGGAAAACGCTTGAGCAAAGGCTTTAAATACAGCTCGCAACATTATGGAAACAGCTTATTGATGCTGATCATTCTACTGTTGCTGGTTTCTTTGTTGATGCAACCGATAGCTTCAATTTTTAGTATCCATGACTGGAGAGGAGAACCAGGTATCATGAGCGATTTACTGGATCTCGTTGCTGGTTTTGTGAAGCGCGTTGCCTTGGCCTTAGACGCAGATCATGTTTTCTGGAGCAATGTCTCACGTCAATTCGTGTATGTCCTCTTCATCATCATGTTTATTCCATTGGTGATCATCATGACAGCTTTCGGATATTATTCCGAGCAAGAACGCGCAGAAGCAACAGGACTGAAAAATGAATTCAAGAAATTCGGAAAACGAAGTAGAACGAAAGAATCGAATGTAGATTTTGAATAGATGGTTACTGTATATCTGTTTGGTGATGCTTCCCGTCACGCTTTCTGCCCAAGATAAAAAGGCAAAAACGTGGGAGACGGAACGTGAATATCTGAAATACCAAAAAGAAGACGGATACAAGGGACCAACGGAATGGTATAGCTCGCAGCCTGCTGAAATGGATCAGGAAGATCAGGGAGGTTACAGCAATTATGGTTCCGGTTCGGGACAAGGAATTCAGTACGTTCCTCAGAAATTAAGACGTGATCGGAGCAGAAGAGGATACAACAGCGGAGGAGGAAATGGAACACTGCCCTCTGACCCCAAGGTGAAGCGTCCGCCACCCATTCGATTGGATATCGATCCTCCAGACATTGACTTGCCAGACATTGACCCACCAAATGTGGGAACTTCATTTTGGAAAGTGTTGTTATTCATTCTGATTGCGGCACTGGTAATTCTTATTTTATACCTCATTTTCAAAAATGCGAAGCCAATCGACAAAAAAGTGATTGTAGACGTGGAGGATGATTGGAACCCAGAAGTGATTACCAAAACGGAACTCGAATTGCGTTTGGAAGCTGCCATGTCGGATGCTGATTATCGCGAATGTGTGCGAATCTACTTCACCTTTATCCTCAAAGAACTGATCCGAAAAAGATGGATTTCCTGGAAGAAGGAGAAAACCAATCACCATTACGTGATGGAAATGGCTGGTAAGCCGAATCAAATGGTGTTTATGGAATGCGTGCGCGTTTATGACCTTGTTTGGTATGGAGAGTACGAAATCGATCAGGAGATTTTTGAAATGCTCCGACCAACACTTCAAGATTACTATAAATCCCTTGAGCCCGTAAATGACTAGAAATACGCAAATAGGGGTGTTTGTAGGTACCGTGATTTTCATGGTGCTCTTGGTCTGGATATTCTCTTCAGGAGGAGGTGAGACGACGAAATCTGGCAAAAAATCACGCCCCACATTTGTGTCATCTGATTGGCAACAGGAGTATCAACTAGACGATAAAAACCCTCTTGGGCTCTATCTTTTCGCAAGGCTTACTCAGGCTCACCTTGATAAGAATCATGATCTGAAGATGATCAACACAAGTAGAGAGCTGGATAGTTTACATCGTGCCGATAGTACACAGAAAACCTACATGTTCGTTGGTAAGTACTTTGGGATGGATATTGACGAACTGGATTCGGTACTGCAAGATGTGCGAAGAGGATCGCGCTTGTTTATCAGTTTTGAAAACCTGTACGACGAACATTACTTTCAATTGTTTGATTCTGTTGATTTTTCATTTGATTACGATGAGCAAATTAATGTGTACGCCGATGGCAAGCCGCACAATATGATCAACCTCTATCAGAAAGATACAGTGGCGAGAAAGTGGAGGGCATTCAGTAATTATGGCTTTCGTGGAAGAAGCAAAGAATTATCATCGTTCATGGAAATGCCGAACTTCCTCAAGGTTGAGTATGGTAACGGTTACCTTTACGTGCACTCAACGCCTAATTTGTTCTTCAACTATCAGATTAAACGAAAACCAGGTTATCGATATAGTGCATTCGTGCTGAATAACCTACCGAAAGATCAGGACGTTCACTTCCTCGAATATGCTCGTTTACCAGACGATGATGGAGATTACGACATCGAGGATACTGGCGATAGTGAAATGGAAAAGCAAGATGATAGCTTGCTCCAGTTCATTTTTAACGAGCCCAACTTATTGATTGCCTTGTTGCTGTGCATCCTTGGACTCATTCTCTTCGTGATTTTTAGATCCAAACGAACGCGACCGGTTGTTCCGTTCATTCCGAAGAAGAAAAATATGACAATGGCTTTCGCCGAAACAATTACCTCGATTTATCTCTCCAAGAGAAATCCATACGGTCTTTTACAGGTTCAACGCAAAAACTTTTACGATACCATTCACCGTTATTTCTTTGTTGATTTGAAGAACAGAAACGGAGATCGTGAAATTCGCATCTTATCAGAAAAGAGCAACACCCCGATTGAGGAGATAAAAGCATTGATCAATAAGTATGAAACCAAGAAGGCCGCAAGCGTGAGTGAAGAGTTTGTGGCAAACCTGGCGAAACAACGACATGCATTCTACAGAAGAGTCGGAATCATTTCAGATAAGCTTGTGGAACGCATGCAAACACGTGAGATGGTGTTCAAACGCGCCATGTGGCTACCTGCACTGATGATTCTCGTAGGAGTTTTTATCGTGTTGGTGGGAATTTACTTCCTAACGGCATCCGTTGGAATTGGAATTGTGCTTTGGCCGCTCGGAATGATTTTGACGACACTCGGAATTTTGCGTCTTTCGAAACCGTATCTTACAGTGACCAAACAACATTTGACATACTATTCTCCTTTAGGAAGAAAGTCTGTCTATAACCGCGCTGATTTAAATACAACACAAGTTCTCGGAACGGGTGTTGTCTTGCAATTTAACAACAATAAAAAGCTGATTATTAACTACTGGGATTTGAGTGCGTTCGATCGGAAGCAATTCGAACGATTCGTGTCCAGACTTCATATTCAAGAATTATGATTAACGAAGAGACAAATAATACCCCTGAAAACTCGGAAAATAAGGACCATTCGAGTTATATGCCTTCCGATAGCCATGGGGAAAGTAATTCGGGAACGCCAACTCCTGATCCTACTCCTTCAACTCCACCTGCTCCTGAAGCGACTTCAGACCTTCCGCCGTTAGATCCTCTTCCGTCCTCTGAGAATCCATCGAGTCCTGAAGATTACGTTGGTGCCTCAAAAAGTGCACCAGTGGATCCAACACCACAACCAACGAACTATGGTTTCGAGCGTCAGAACACAGAATTATTGTGGGTGGCACAAAAGGTGAACGATGTCCGAAATGAATTGGCGAAGTACATCATTGGTCAAACTGAAATGGTTGATTTATTGATGACGGGAATCTTCTCGAACGGACACGTATTGTTGGAAGGTGCCCCAGGAGTTGCAAAAACGCTCTCCGCCAAGGTGCTGTCAAAGTCACTAAACGTTGATTTCTCCAGAATTCAGTTTACACCTGACATGATGCCCTCGGATGTATTGGGAACATCTGTTTTCAATATGAATGAATCATCTTTCTCCTTTAAGAAGGGTCCGATTTTCTCTAACATTGTGCTCATTGATGAGATCAACCGTGCACCAGCGAAGACTCAGGCTGCCTTGTTTGAGGTGATGGAGGAACGCCAGATTACGTACGATGGACAAAAGTATCCGATGGAATTTCCATTCCTCGTAATTGCGACGCAAAACCCCATCGATCAGGAAGGAACGTACAACTTGCCAGAGGCACAACTGGATAGATTCTTGTTCAAAATCAAAGTAGGCTATCCTGAGTTGGAAGAGGAGGAGCAAATCCTTCAGCGATACAAAAACAATATCAAAACACCGGCGTTGGATGATATCACAGCGGTGTTTAGCGCAGAAGAAATCGCGAAAATTCAATCGGCAGTTGAAAAGGTAATTGTAGAAGATAACTTGGTGAAATACATTGCTGCGGTGACGCACAAAACAAGAAATCATGGCAAAATTTACCTCGGAGGATCTCCACGTGCCTCACTCGCGATGATTCGATCAGCTAAAGCGGTTGCTGCCATTCGCGGACGAGATTTCGTGACACCTGAAGATATTCAGTTTGTTGCGGTTCATGTACTGAATCACCGTTTGATTTTGACGCCAGAGGCTGAAATGGAAGGCACGCTGGTGGAAGAGGTGATTGATGAAATCATCAAAACAATTGAAGTTCCACGTTAATTGATTTTCGGCAGAATTTGAAATTTTTATCCAACATATATCTCACACGGTTCTTTTTCGTAACGTTTGCAGCAATTATTTTGCTGTATGTGGTTGCGTATGCTGTTCCATCGATTACGTTCATAGCACATGTGGCACTGGCGTCTCTGTTCGGTTTGACCATGCTCGATATTTTGCTGGTATTCTCCAATAGAGAACCGCTCAAAGTAGAACGTGATGTGCAGGATCGATTGAATCTGGGAGACGAAAATCAAGTTTCATTGACGGTGACCAATTTGAGCGGCCAACCGATCAACTTTACGATGATTGAAGGGTACCCGAATGAAATGCAGGATCGATCCACAGTACTTTCAGGAACTTTGCTGGGTAACGGTCAAAAAGCCTTCGATTATTCCTTCACACCTAAAGCCAGAGGAACATTTGAGTTCGGTGATGTGTTCATCATCATTCGCTCGTTGTTCTTTATGGCATCAAGAAGAATAGATTTTCCCCTGTCTCAGTCGGTGGATGTTTACCCATCAGTTTTGCAGATGAAGAAGTACGAATTATTGGTCTTCCAGCAACAAAAAACAAGTATTGGAATTAAGAAAATTCGTCGTCTGGGTAACAACAGTGAATTTGAGCAAATCAAAAGCTACGTTCAGGGTGATGAGATTCGTACGATCAACTGGAAGGCGACAAGTCGACGTAATGAGTTGATGGTGAATCAGTATCAGGAAGAGAAGTCACAAAGCATTTACTGTATTTTGGACAAAAGTCGCAGTATGCAAATGGAATTTGATGACCTGTCCATGCTCGATTATTCAATTAATTCGACACTGGTATTCTCCAACATAGCATTAAGAAAAGGTGACCGCGCTGGATTGATTACCTACTCAGACAAGATTGGAACGATGCTCGCTGCTGATAAGTCATCAGGGCAAATGCGACGCATTCAGGAAGCTCTTTTCAATCAGAAAACACATTACAAAGAAGGCAACTACGAAGTACTGTATAACTCCATTCGTAGAACCATTAAGCAGCGCGCTTTGTTGATGCTCTTCACCAATTTCGAAACGGAATTTTCCATGCGTCGTGCACTTCCGATGTTGCGCAGACTGAATCAAAAACACGTATTGGTTGTTGTTTTCTTCCAGAACAGCGAATTGCAAGAATTGGCGTACAAGCCGTCAAAATCCATTCAAGAAGTATATCAATCAACGGTAGCGGAACGTATGATTTCCTTGAAATCGAAAATGGCGCGTGAATTGCGCCAAAATGGTATTCAAACCGTCCTCACGCTTCCTGAAGATTTGTCGATCAATACCATCAATAAATATTTGGAATTGAAGGCAAAAGGAGCACTTTAAGCCTGAATCGACGAAGCTTTTACGTGTTCGAAAGTGTTACCTTTTGAAGATATTGTATTTAATAGGATGAGTTCGATGCTAAAATGAACTCAGGTGAAAAAGAAAGACACGCTTTAATGCCCCCAGGAACTATGATTCGATACCTTAAATTTGCTATAATCGCATTGGCCTTTACCTCATGTGCTCAAACTGGTGAGACAGATTCAGAAACTACCGTAGTCGAGACTCAAACTGAGCAAACACCGCTTCTTGAGCAAGTGCGCGCCAATAATTACGCGGCAAAGAATTTGGAAATTTTAATTGATAAATCGGACTATACCCTTCAAGTATATCACAAAGAATCGTTGCTGATTACGTACCCATGTGTATTTGGGTTTGATGCAGTAAGCGATAAGATGAAAGAAGGTGATGGAGCAACACCTGAAGGTGAATTTGGCATTCGTAGCATGTATCCGCATCGTAGCTGGTCTTACTTTATTTGGATCGATTACCCAAACGAAGAATCTTGGAAAAGATTCAGAAAGCGTAAGGCAGATGGAACAATCGAAAATAGTGCTACTATTGGCGGTGAAGTAGGTATTCATGGCGTACCAGAAGGTGCGGATGATATGATCGCAAACCGCTCAAACTGGACACTCGGCTGTATTTCCTTGACGAATAAACACATCACCGATTTGTACAAATCAATTAGTTCTGAGACGAAGATTCGCATCATCCCTTAGTCATTAGTTGCCGAATTATTTCGTTAACGGCATCTTTCTGCGTAGATTAGTAATACTTTAAACTCATAATTATGAAAACAACTTTACTTTCACTATTTGCGTTTGTGTTAGTTGCGAACTCTGGCTTTTCTCAAGCAGAATTGACAGTTACGGCACCTATCGCGAACACATCAACAGGGCTTCGAGCTCCGAATGGCACCACAGCACACACGACTGTGCGAGGAGTCATTATTATTCCAGCATCTGAGCTTGCGACCATTCCACCAGGAACGACCATTACGAAGCTAAGTATGTTAATGAACTCTGGAGCAACACCAGGACCGGCTGGAGGAACGATAGAATTCTATCTTGAAAACACAGCTGATGTAACTAACTTGAAATCGACAGACTGGGCAACAGTTGTCACACCGATGACGAGCGTTTACGCTGGAGCATATGCAGTTCCTGATGTAGCAGGACCTACAGCAGATTTGACACTTACTACAGGGTTTGTCTACACAGGTGGATCCATTTACGCTGCTTACGATTACCTTGGATCGACTTTTACAACGACAGGGGCTACTTACAGCGCGAATAATAGCATCGGAGGCGGATGGCTCGGGCAAGTGGACGTGTCAACAACACCTCCTGCAACCTTAGCTCAATCGTCTTCGTGGAGACCGTGTTTTAACTTCACATTTACCAACCCGTTTACCAATGAAATGAACATATCAGGAATGGCTGGAGAACAAGGAATCTTGAACCGTAATCTTCAGTCTACTCAGACAGTGACTTCGTTTGTCGCGAACACCTCACAAGCAGCATTAACGAATGTTCCAGTAACACTCACGGTAACAGGGGCTAATCCTTATACTGTTACTCAAACGGTTCCTTCGGTTCCAGCAGGTGGAACGGAAACTGTTCTTTTTACAGCAGTTCCTTCTGATAACTTAGGAGCTCAAACACTCACGGTCTCTATTCCTCCGGACCAAGTACCAGTAAATAATTCACAGACATTTGAACAACAAATAATGTGTGACACCGTAAGTTACGCGCAAACTCCAGTGCAGTCTGGTGGAGTTGGGTTTAACACTGGTGCCGGTCTTATCGCTAATCGATATGCCATTCCAGCAGGACAACCGACTTATGTGAAAAGTGTATCAAACTATTTTCCAAATAGCGCGGATATCACAGGAAATACTATGAAAGGGGTTCTAATGAACGGTAGTGGTGTCATTCTTGACTCTACAAACGTAATTACGGCTACTGCCGCGATGTTGGGCACAAAAGAAGACTTTGATTTCATCAATGGAGGAATCGATGTTTCGGGAGACACCATTTATGTTGGTTTCCGACAAGATGCGAACACAGTAACTGGATACTTCCCATTTGCGAATCAAGATAACTCATACGTTGATCCTAACGCAGCGGCTACGTTCCCTCTTTTTGGAGGAGCACCTGCTCCACTTGGTTCAGGTTTGGGATACATGATGATTGAAGCAACGCTAACATTTGATGATTTCCCAGTTCCGAATAGTTCAGCAAATGGAGCTGTTTGTTTAAACTCTACGCTGGATATTAACGCTCCAGCAGGTGGTTCGAATTACGAATTTTTCGTGGATGGAGCCAGTGTACAAACCGGTCCATCTTCAACATATACTACTGGACCACTTACAACAGATATTACAATTTATGTAGAGATGTCAAATGGTGCGTGCCCTGTATCCAGTGCTGTTGATACGATCACGGTTGCCAGTGCTTTGATAAACAACCTTGCAGTAGGACTTTGTCCAGGACAAACGTTCATGCTTGGTTCTCAAACATTGTCGACTGCAGGATCATACACGGATACACTTCCATCAGTAGCAGGTTGTGACAGTATCATCAACTTGACATTAACGAATGCGGTGCCAACATCAAGTACATTGAATGAAGCGATTTGTCAAGGTCAAACATATACACTTGGATCGCAAACGCTTTCAACAGCAGGAACGTATACGGAGGTTATTCCGAACGCAGCTGGATGTGATAGTACTATTACACTGAACTTAACAGTTGGTACGCCAACATCATCCAATAGCACGCTCATCGTGTGTGAAAACGTATACCAATTTGGGACGCAAACATTGACAACGACCGGTATTTACACTGAGACTTTCCAAACTTTTGCAGGTTGTGATAGTGTCGTTACACTCGATTTGACGATGAACCCTCCAATTTCAGTGACGTCATTTGCGTCAGGAACAACTATTACAGCAACAGCTTCAGCATCCGTGGATACATACCAATGGATTGATTGTGCAACGAACGATCCAGTAGCAGGAGCAACATCCGCTACGTTCGCGCCAACGGCAAATGGATCGTACGCTGTGATCGTAGGGAACCCAGCAGGTTGTGTGGATACATCTAACTGTGCTACGGTAAGTACTATTGGATTGGACGAGGAATTACTTGACGCTTCAATTCAAGTGTATCCAAACCCAGCGGTGAGCGTAATCAACATCGTTTCAGGTGATGCACCGATTATGAGCTACTCAGTTTTGGACATGAACGGAAGAGAAGTGATTCAAAAAATTCTGAATACGAATGAAACTGAACTCGAACTCTCTTTGGAGTCGTTGAGCGAAGGAACATACATTGTGGAAGTTAACACTACCAAAGGAAAGGTGTATAAACCATTCGTGAAGAAGTAACGAAAAGTAAAATAACTATAGAGGCTCTAAGAAATTAGAGCCTCTTTTTTTTGCTTAATGGTCTAGGTTGAGCACAAAAAAAGACCGAACAACTCTATGTTCGGCCTTTAAATATCGTTGGATTACGACTTATTGAGCGTTGTACTCAATAGTTGTTGTTGTTTCAGTACCTAGGATAGATCCTGTTTGCATCAACTTTAATTCTTTGTTTTTCAACTTGATGATGTCCCACGTATCAACACTGTTTCCTTCAGTCAATAAAAGCTGAGTTTTATCTGAGTTGAATCCCCAAGTTCCAGTTACTGTTGAAGATGGAAACGGGCTGATTGTAACAGTGTATGAGAACGATCCGTCACTTTCGATAGTCAACTCTGATGTGTTAGATGTTGAAGTACCCGCAGCTGTTTCGTATGTGTATGACGAAGACACCCATGAATTCGTAATACGCATTTTTGCAGTCAGTAGCGAGATGTTTGCACCCTCTTCGTATTTGTCACAAGCAGTAAAAGAAACTGCCACGATAAAAAGAAATGCAAGTTTGGTTAATGTTGATTTAAGCATTTGAGTAAAATTTTAGTTGAATTTTTTTGCAAAAATACAGAATACAGAGTAAATCGAGCTTAGATGCTTTAAACAAGTTCAGTATATTTGTTCGCACTCGATCAATAGTGAATTACAATGGATAGAAATCAGCAACTCAAAGAAAAGCGTGAATCCTCGAAATTGGGAGGTGGCGAAGCTCGAATCAAAAGACAACATGATCAAGGAAAACTAACCGCTCGCGAGCGTGTTACATTGTTGCTTGATGACGGTTCGTTCCAAGAGATTGGAGCGTTGGTTGAGCACACTTCGACCTCTTTCGGTTTAGATAAGGTGAAATTTCCGGGAGATGGTGTAGTAACTGGTTTCGGAACTATTCACGGAAGGTTGATTTATGTGTTTTCTCAGGATT
This sequence comes from Crocinitomicaceae bacterium, assembly GCA_045105095.1. Classification (GTDB taxonomy): domain Bacteria; phylum Bacteroidota; class Bacteroidia; order Flavobacteriales_D; family Crocinitomicaceae; genus UBA4466. The sequence continues at coordinate 24,366 of JBGCDF010000126.1, forward strand.
TTACAGTGCTCGGAGGTTCACTTTCGAAGACGCACGCAGACAAAATTTGTCGAATCATGGATTTGGCAGTCAAAAACGGAGCGCCATTAATCGGATTGAATGATTCGGGTGGAGCACGTATTCAGGAAGGTGTGGTTTCTTTGGCAGGTTATGCTGATATTTTCTACCGAAATACCCGTGCATCTGGTGTAATTCCTCAGTTGAGCGTGGTCATGGGGCCGTGCGCAGGTGGAGCCGTTTACTCCCCAGCATTGACAGACTTCATTTTCATGGTTGAGGATACTTCGTACATGTTCGTTACAGGACCAAACGTGGTAAAAACAGTAACGCACGAGGAGGTAACTTCGGAAGATCTAGGTGGGGCGAAAGCGCACGCTGAGAAATCAGGGGTAAATCACTTTACAGCTGGAAATGATGTTGAAGTAATTAAGCAAGTGCGTGATATTCTCACCTACATGCCTCAAAATGCGGAAGAGTTAGCGCCAACGACCACTCAATTCGAGTATACTGGTGCAAAGAATAAGGCTATTCAATCCATTTTGCCAGATAACGTAAATCTACCTTATGACATTCGTAAAGTGGTAGATTGCCTGATTGATGATAATAGCTTCCGAGAAGTGCACGAAGATTTCGCGAAGAATATCGTTGTTGGTTTCGCCCGATTGGAGGGAAGAACGATTGGTGTTGTCGCCAATCAACCTTCAGCATTAGCTGGAGTTTTGGATATTGACTCGTCGCGAAAAGGTGCGCGTTTTGTGCGTTTCTGTGATGCATTTAACATTCCGCTATTAGTGATTGAAGACGTTCCTGGATTCTTACCTGGAACAGATCAGGAGTGGAGAGGAATTATTTCTCACGGAGCGAAATTGTTGTACGCTTTCGCGGAAGCAACAGTTCCGAGAATTACGGTAATCACACGTAAAGCCTACGGTGGCGCATTTGATGTAATGAATTCGAAGAGTATCGGTGCTGATTTGAACTTCGCATGGCCTACTGCTGAAATCGCCGTGATGGGAGCAAAAGGAGCGGCGGAAATCATTTTCAAACGTGAGATCGCAGCTGCCGAAAGTCCTGAAGAAAAGTGGAAAGAAAAGGAAGCAGAGTATGCAGAGATGTTTGCAAATCCTTATCGAGCAGCTGAACGCGGAATTATTGATGCAGTGATTCTACCAGAAGAAACGCGTGAGAAGTTAATCGTTGGTTTCAAAATGTTGGAAAACAAGACGGAATCACTACCGAAGAAAAAACACGGGAACATTCCACTTTAACGAATTATGCTTACTTTCAAGTATGCGCGCAATCTTATGCTACGTATTCCTTTTAACCTGTGCTAACTGGAGTTTTGCTCAAGATAGGTACACCAGTCCGTATTATTATTCTTTGCCCTCAGATTACCATTATTCTTACAACGCAGAAGATTATAAACGCAAGTACCCTTATGCGAAGAATTATAGTCCAGCTTTTTTGGGTCTGGTACTAGGTTACAATGTCTTAAAAGGGCGTGAAGTTGAGGCAGGATTAGCCTACAATTTCGTTGAAAGCACAACTGATTTCGGTATGACTTCGGGTTATCAAGTGATCTACAAGCGCTCATTAGAAAGAGCACTAAATGCTGTCGATGTAGAATTAGGTGTTTACGGATTGATCTCAGGAGGGATTGACGTGAACTATAATTTTTCCAGTAATGTTTCAGCGTTCGGTTTCAAGCCCTTTATTGGAACGTCGATTTATCATTTTCAAGTACTCTACGGATACAACTTCATACGGAAGAAGAAACAAGAATGGTATAACCTGCCCCAGCACAGCTTAAGTATACGTTATGTACTGCCGCTCAAAGCAAATAAGCAGACGAATTTTTACCTACCACCAGCTCCGGCGTATCAAAATTTGAAAGGGCTAAGCAAGAAGCATCCTGTTCAGAAACGGGTATACCGTAGAGGGTCTATTAACTACTAGTCATAATCTGACGTATTTTTTATTCCTGTTTTAATTTACTAAATTTCAGTATCTTACTGATAATTATAACTGTTCGTTTGACTCTAAATGAACCAAAACTGATACCATGAAAAACCTAACCTTCCTTGCGACACTTTCGCTAAGTCTTATTATTTCTCGTGCTTTTTGTCAATCAGGCACACTTGATCCAACTTTTGGTGCAGGTGGAATTGTAACAACATCTTTTCCAGGTGACAATGATGGTGAGGCAGTCGCCATTCAAACTGATGGGAAAATCCTTATAGTTGGAACAACGGATGATCCATCTGGGAACTTAAATCTGCGCGCGGTTAGGTATTTATCTGATGGAACCATAGATGCAGGCTTCGGAACCAGCGGAACTTTCGTACTCAATATGGCAAGTGTTGGTTCATCAGTTGCGTTACAATCAGATGGTAAGATTTTGGTTGGAGGAACAACGGACTTAGGTCTTGGAGCGTCATTTGATGCGATTGTTGCCCGATTGAATGCAGACGGAACGCTAGATAACTCTTTTGGTTCAAGCGGAATAGTAACTACGGATTTTGCTGGAATGGATGACGTTATCAACGGAATGACACTTCAATCAGACGGGAAAATAGTAGTTGGCGGAACAACTGATAACAATGGAGATGATGATTTCTTGGTCATTAGATATAACATCGATGGGACCTTGGACAATTCTTTTGCAAGTGGAGGGATGATCTCATTCGATATCAATGGAGGCAACCAAGAAGGAGAGTTTGTGCTCGTTCAAACGGATGGAAAAGTAATAATTGGGGGCAGCTCAGAAGACGATGCCGCTGTGGTTAGGTTAGATGCTGCAGGAGCCCCAGATGCAACTTTTGGCACAGGAGGCTTCGTTACAACGGATGTGGTTCTGGGATATAATGATGCCATGGCAGGAGGAATACAATCCGATGGAAAAATAGTTGTTCATGGAACAGCGGAAGTGAACATTGGCCCGATGTCCTCAGAAGATTTTTCTACTATTCGATATAACGAAGATGGCTCCTTGGATCAAAGCTTTGGCTCAGGTGGAATAGTAAATACACCAATGGGAAATTCAGAAGAAGCTGTTGGAACCACTATGGCCATTCAATCTGATGGAGGA
>JBGCDF010000127.1:0-2789 GCA_045105095.1 Crocinitomicaceae bacterium
GCAATCAACGGAAACCACAAAATTCTCATCGAGTTTTCAGTAAAACGAATAATGGATTAAACATCCAATACCTTGAACTCTGTACGTCTGTTCATTTGATGATCTTCGTCTGAACATTTCACACCGTTCTTACATCCATTCACTAATTGCGTTTCACCGTAACCAGCAGATTTCAATCGGTCTGCTGAAACTCCCGCTTTCGTTAAAAAATCCACAACGGCTGCGGCTCTTCGCTCCGAAAGATCTTGGTTGTGAGTATCCGATCCTCTCGAATCCGTGTGACCTCCCAGCTCAATTTTCAATGTGGGAACTTCGTTCATCAAACCAATCAATCGATTCAACTCTACTGTAGATTCAGGTCGAAGTGTTGCCTTGTCCAAATCGAAGAAGATGTTACGCAAGACGATCTTGCTTCCAATCGATAGCTTTTTCAATTCGATGTTCTTCTCCACCTCTTGGAATGCAGCTGTATTTGGAATATCGAAATTCTCTGAATGGAACAGATAATCCGCTTTCTTCACAGCAATTCCGTAGTTCTTTCCAGCGGGAAGCGAAACAAGGAACTTTCCAGTTGTACTATTCGATTTAAAGGTCGCGATCACTTCGTTCGCTTCGTTGTCTACAATTTCGATTTCAGCTCCGAGTAATTCCTTCGTTAAGAAATCAGAAATTACCCCTTTCAACAAGGTCAATTGCGCCTCTTTCACCACGACTTCTGGTGCGATTACCACATCTTTCACAGGAGCAGCAACACTTGCTAGAAGGTTGTCCTCATTGTTCAAGACCATTGGTTTTTCATCTCCAAGAAACGTAATCATGTACAAGTCACGGAGCCCTTTATTGTCTTCCTGAGCTGTCGACATGTAGTATCCGTGACGCCCACTCGCTGAAATCACAAAGAATGCGTCTTGATCCGCAGTATTCACAGGGTAACCCAAGTTCTTAGGCTTACTCCACATTTTCGTGGTTTCGTTGTACACCGATTTGAAAATGTCCATTCCCCCCATAGAAGTATGACCTTCTGATCCGAAGTACAATGTTTTTCCGTCTGGGTGCATGTAGATTCCATCTTCCTTGTATTTCGTGTTGATGGTTGCTCCAAGGTTTTCTCCAGGTCCCCACTTCCCTTTCTCATCACGTCGAGATAGGTAAATATCGTGCCCACCAATTCCTCCAGGTTTCTCCGATACGAAGTATAAGATGTTTCCATCAGGAGAATAACACGCCGATGGCTCCTGAAAATTCTTTGTATTGATGTGTTTCCCGAAATCTTGCGGTTTACTCCATTCTGATCCTTCCAAAGTACATTCGAACAGGTCACCCATTCCAGATTTTCCTTTGTAAATTATGATCCGTTGACCATCTGCAGAAATTCCAGCAACGGCATCGTGGTCGTTCGTATTTACGTTCGTCCCCATATTTTTCGCTTTTCCCCAAGTTCCGTCGTCTTTTTTCGTAGCGATGTACAAATCTTCGTACTGCTCATTCAATATTGGATCGATCTTTCCTCCGGTAGATCCCTCTCTTCTTGAGGTAAAGATGACAACGGACTCATCTGCTGAAATCACCGCTCCGTATTCATGGAATTTTGTGTTTACGTTCGTACCGAGGTTGTCGATGAAAACGCGAATCGGATTCTTAATGACCTTCTTTCCATTGTTACATTGTTGAATACGCAATTGAATGTCTTCGCGCTCCCATGAGTCCTGAACAGTTGCTCGATACTTCGTATAGAAATCAATCGCCCGATCGAACTTGTTATCCAAATGGTACGCTTGTCCAAGGTAATAATTGATTCTTGGGTCAATTGAAGGTTGTAACTTCACCGCATTTACGAGGTGATCCTTCGCCTTAGACTTATGAACTGAGTACAAGTAACATGTTCCCAATTTGTAATTCAACAAGGCATTGTTGGGATTGAATGCATTCGCTTTCTCGTAAAACGGAATGGCTTCTTTCCAGAAAATCTCTCCTCGTTCGTAGTAATCGTCTCCTTCTTTAATGTTGTTCTTCGCTTCTTTCAAGCCATCTTTTTGGTCTTTGAAATTGGCTTTATCAAATTCTACATTCTGTGCGAACGCACCAACCGTTGTGAGCAACAATCCCGCGATCAATAAATATGTTTTCATCATCATCTTGTTCTCTTTAGGTTAGTTGCAAATTCCAATAAACGATTTAGCGCCTTCGGCACCCAATTCTACCGCCTTTTTCCAATCGGCACATGCTCCAGCATCGTCTCTCATCAACTCTCTGGCGCTTCCTCTATTTTGATACGCATATCCGTAATTTGCATCCAATTCAATCGCTTTGTTGCAATCGTCGATACATCCCTGATAGTCTTCTTGTTTGAATTTCGCACTCGCTCTGTTGTTGTAAGCATACGCATAATCCGATTTCAATTCGATTACACGACTGAAATCCAAAATCGCCTGATCGTATTCTCCCGCATCGAAGTATGCACTTCCGCGGTTGTTGTAAGCGATATAATACTTACTGTCTATGCTAACCGCTTTCGAATAGGATTGAATCGCCGCTTTGAAATCGCCTTTCTTGCGCTGCGCACTTCCTAGGTTGTTGTGCGTAAACGCCATGTTATTGTCGATCAAGAGCGCTTTTTTGTAATCGTTGATGGCTCCATCAACATCACCCACCTGACGTTTTGCACTTCCACGATCGTTGTATGCATAGGCGTGGCGCTTGTCTGCACTAACCGCTTTATCAAAGGACTTGATTGCAATTTCGTACTCCTTCTTTTCAAATTTGATGACACCCGTGTAGTAATGCGCTTG
>JBGCDF010000128.1:0-14959 GCA_045105095.1 Crocinitomicaceae bacterium
ACGGATAATAACGGTTGTCAAGTATCGGCGCAAGCAGTCATTAATTCTGCTTCAGGGTCATTCGCGATTAATCAACCAATCGTGACAGATGAAGATTGTTCAAACGGCCAGGGAGCGATAGACATATCAGTTACGGGGCAATCGAATCCAGTAACGTATGTTTGGTCGAATGGAGCAACCACCCAAGATGTTTCGGGCTTAACGGCAGGAGTTTACTCAGTAACGGCAACCGACAATAATGGATGTGTCGCGACAGAGACCTATACAATTACGAATAGTGGAGTGACGCTCGCAATTGCGAGCGCAAATGTCACAGATGAATACTGTGGATCAGGTTCAGGATCGATAGGAATCACTGTTTCCGGAGGAACTGCTCCGTACACCTATGAGTGGACAAGTGGTGGTACAAGCAATTCAATTAACAACTTATCTGCTGGAACGTATACAGTGACAGTGACAGATGCAAGTGGTTGTCAAGTTCAGGGAACGTATACAATAGCGAATAATCCTGGAAACCTGATGTTGACTGCTACAGTGACAGATGAGAACTGTGGAGATGGACAGGGAGCAATAGATATTACAACGGCAGGTGGAAACTTACCACTTTCTTACGCTTGGAATTCAGGTCAAACAACTGAAGACATCGGTCCAGTATCAGAAGGAACTTACGATTTAGTCGTTACAGATCAATTTGGATGTGTGGCGAATTACAGTGGAGTCGTTGCAAACATCACTGGAGGACTAGGTGTTTCTGTAACATCAGTAACTGATGAAAACTGTGGACAATCCGATGGAGCAATTGATATCACAACTGCTGGAGCTGGAATTATTTCAACTGTTTGGAGCTCTGGACAGACAACGGAAGACCTTACAGGAATTAGTGCCGGAACATATACGGTTACTGTTTCAACTGCAGCATGTTCAGTGACGGAAACAGTCGTCGTTACGAATCAAACAGGAACCTTGGCAACAACATTTACCTATGTACAAGATGAAAACTGTGGAAACGGTCAAGGATTTATCGATATTGATGTAACAGGAGCTGGTCCTTTCACATACGCATGGAGTAACGGTCAGACGACCCAAGATGCCATCGGTTTATCGGGAGGAACATATTCAGTTGTAATTACCGACAATAATGGGTGTGATTTGACGGAAACGTTTACCGTGAACAGCACGAATGTGACGAACATGGTGGCTTCTGGTACGACAAGCGATATTCTTTGTGCCACAGATGACGGAGCAATTGATTTATCTCTTACAGGCGGAATCGGGCCATTCAGTTATGCATGGAGTAACGGTGAAACAACACAAGATGTTTCCAATTTAGCAGTCGGAAATTATACAGTGACAGTAACGGATGCTGCTGGCTGTGTGATCACAGAAACGCTCACAATTGGCGGGACACAACAATCTACACTAGGATTTACCAATATCAACATTACCGATGAAAATTGTGGGAATCAGGACGGTCAGTTGGTGTACTTCACAGGAGGTAGCGCTGATGATTATTACCTAGATGGAATCAACCTAGGAGGATTTAATGCAAACAACTTATCCGCCGGAACGTACCTCGCAGCAATTACCGATAATTTTGGTTGTTACGCCGACACAATTGTTACGGTTGGATCGACAGGATCGTTTAGCATGGCGTCAACTTCAGTGGACGAGACCTGTGGTCAATCAAATGGTTCAATCGACGTTACGGTAACGGGAGGAACTGGCATAACATATTTATGGGATTCTGGTCAAACAACGGAAGACCTTACAGGAGTGCCGGCTGGAACGTACACCTTAACAGCGACGGATAATGCGAACTGTTCGGTGCAAATCACGGTAGACGTATTGAATCAGACAGGTGCATTCGGTGCTAGCCTATTGAGTATTGGTGATGAAGATTGCCAGAACGGTCAAGGCTTCATTGATATCGATGTAGCTGGAACAGGACCATTCACGTATGCATGGAGTTCTGGTCAAACGACTCAAGACATTACTGGATTATCCGCTGGAACATACTCTGTTGTCGTTACTGACGGGGCAGGATGTCAATTAACAGAATCATATCAGGTAAATAACAATGCTACGTATTCGGTAAGTACAAACATCACGGAGGAATTCTGTACGTCGGTAAATGGAGCAATTGACTTGACAATAACCGGCGGTGCAGCACCATATACCTTCTCTTGGTCAAATGGAGCAACAACGGAAGATCTTACGAATGTTGCAGCTGGAACATATTCAGTAACTATTTCGGATGCGTTCAACTGTCAATCGGTTCAAACGTTCGTTGTGCCGCAAGGAAGTAACGGAATCCAGTTGACCAACTTTGTGATTGTCGATGATTTCTGCGGACAGGGTATTGGAGATGTCAACTTTAATTCCGGAGGAACAGTTGATGATTACTTCTTGGATGGAGTTCTTTTACCGTCATCACATGCATATAATCTCACAGCAGGAACGTATGTGATTTCAGGTACGGATAACCAAGGATGTTACGTAGAAGAAACAGTCGTTGTTGGTAACATAGTGAACTTCACTTTATCTGAAGTAACAACAGACGAAACATGTGGTCAATTTGATGGAGCAATTGACGTGACGGCTTCAACAACAGGTCTGCTTTACTCATGGAACTCGGGTCAAACAACGGAAGATTTATTGAATGTTTCAGCAGGAACCTATACAGTAACAGCAACTGATAACCTTGGTTGTTCGGTTTCTTTGACTTCGACAATTTCGAATCAAACTGGAACACTCGCAATTACTTCTGGAGTCGTGACAGATGAAAATTGTCAGGATAGCCAGGGAGCAATTGACATTGAAGTTGCCGGAACAGGGCCGTTCATATACGCATGGAGTTCTGGTCAAACGACGCAAGACATCGCAGGATTGACGGCTGGAACATACAGCGTAGTTGTGGCTGATGGCAGTGGATGTCAATTGACAGCATCTTACACAGTGAATGATAACGCATCGTTTACGGTATCTGAAGTAATAACAGAAGAATTCTGTACGTCTGTTGATGGTGCAATAGATCTGACAGTTACAGGAGCCGTTGCGCCAATCTCATTTGTATGGGACAACGGGGCAACAACTGAAGATCTAACAGGTCTGACTGCTGGTGACTATGAAGTAGTAATCACAGATGGTACAGGTTGTCAATTCACCCAAACATATACGGTTGCACAAGGTAGTACTGGACTGCAACTGGTAAACTTCCAGATTACAGATGAAACATGTGGTCAGGGAGATGGTGAGGTAGATTTCGGTTCTGGTAGCACTGCGGACGACTACTATCTGGATGGAGTACTATTACCGTCTTCGGATGCAGATAACCTAAGCGCGGGAACTTATGTGATTTCCGCTACGGATAATCAAGGGTGCTACGTTGATAGTACGATCACTATTGGTTCAACAGGAACCTTTACGCTGACCCACGTAACTACTCATGAAAATTGTGAAACTGGAAATGGTGCGATCGATTTGACTGCCACAGGAGGTGCAACGATGTCCTATGTATGGTCAAACGGTGCGACTACGGAGGATTTGACAGGTTTATCTGAGGGTACATATTCTGTTACGGCAACTTCCACAGCAGGTGGAGGCGCAACGTGTACAGTTGATTATACTGTTGTAGTCAATAACAACAACTCGTTCGAAATTACATCAACGCAAACAGACGATTATTGTGGAGCACTAAATGGAGGAGTTGATCAACAGGTAGTCTACGGAGCAGGTTTGACGTATACATGGAGTTCAGGACAAACGACGCAAGATCTTACAGGCGTCACTGCTGGAACGTATTCGTGTACAATCACAGACCCGGCTGCTAACGGCTGTACCTTCACATATGATTACACAATAACCAACTCAACGAATGGTATGACTCCAACAGAGAGCATCACCAATGAATTCTGTTCGTATGATGATGGAGCAATTGATTTAACAATGTCCGGAGGTTCTGGATCGTACAGTTTCGCCTGGGATAATGGTGAAACAACGGAAGATATTTCGAACTTATCGGCAGGAACCTATGTTGTAACGATTACGGATTTATCGGATAACTGTCAAATGATTGTTTCGTATGATTTGACCAATTCAGGATCCGTTGTAGCGACGGAAAGTATATCGGATGACCAATGTACGAATGGAGTTGGAGCAATTGACTTGACGATTTCAGCTGGTTCCGGATCTTATAGTTTCGCCTGGGATAATGGTGAAACAACAGAAGATATTTCGAACCTATCAGCAGGAACGTATGTTGTAACGATTACCGATTTATCAGACAACTGTCAAATAATGGAAACATATGTTGTGGGTGATACAGTTTCAATCTTAGCAGCAACTGCAAGTACCACAGATGAGGTGTGTGGTGATGGAACTGGAACAATTGACCTTTCTGTTACGGGAGATGCTGGTCCGTACTCATATTCTTGGGATAACGGAGAAGTGACGGAAGATCTTACCAATTTATCAGCTGGAAATTATGAAGTGACTGTCACGGATCAAGCTTCTGGATGTACAATTACTGAAACGTATACGGTAGGTAACGGAACAGTAGTCTTTGGAGGATCGGCTGTGATAGTAGACGCAACGTGCGCGACGTGCGCTGACGGATCAATCGATGTTACACTGAACCCAGGAGCTTACACATATTCATGGGCGAGTGGCGAGACGACAGAAGATATCTTCAACTTGAATCCAGGTACCTATACCTTAACGGTAAGCATTGGTGGATGTGATACCACGATGGTGTTTGATGTACTGGAAAGCGTGTCCTTGGATGAGCAATCCTTGTTGAGCATCTCGATGACAGTTCATCCGAACCCAGCGTACGATTATTTCAATGTAAATTATGTACTTCCTGAAGGAGAAAAAGGGGAAGTAATCGTAACAGATGCATTTGGACGATTGATCGAAGTGCACACAATTAGCGGCGCTGACCAATTCACAATTAACACGGTGGATAAAGCGATGGGCGTTTACTTCGTAACACTCGAATCACGATTCGGTGCCAAAGTCGAACGTGTGGTGGTCGGAAATAAATAAAAACTGATTGAACAATAAAGAGCCATTCCACAACCGGAGTGGCTCTTTTGCATTCAAAGAATCACCTTCACTGCTTCTATTTCGAATCTTGCTGTTTATCAGAATATATGTTACCTTTCATTCGCGTAAATTCTATACATAGTTTATTGTGCAGTTCAGTAAATCTTTCTTCGTTATGAAATCAATTTTCTTGCTTATTTCAATCTCATTTTCTGTCAATTCTGTCTCAGCACAGACCTGGAAAGAAATGATGAATAATCCAAATGTTAATATCTACGATGTCGTTCAGGAAGCGGAGTCTTATTTTGAAAACATTGATATTCATGAAAAAGGTTCGGGTTGGAAAACATACCAACGGTGGTTATTCGAAAATGAACCAAAGTTTTATCCATCAGGCGATAGAAGTGAGGTAGATCCTTATTTTGTATCGAAAAATTACGAAGCATTTTTGTTGAACAATCCTTCTCCAAAGGCACTATTTAATACTGGCTGGGAAGAGCTTGGTCCTCACTATATTGAGCAAGTAACTGGACATTACGCTGTTGGTTTGGGAAGAGTCGAAACATTTTATGCGGACCCAAACGACGCGGACAGAATTTATTTAGGATCAAGAAGCGGTGGTTTTTGGAAAACGACTGATGGTGGAACTACTTGGACAGAAAGTACAACGGATTTTCTGTTTGCGAGTGGAGTAAACACGATGACAGTTTCTCCGACGAATCCAGATTCGGTGTTTATCAATGTGCGCAATTCTAGAAACGGAACCACTCACGGGGTATATCTTTCTACTGACGCAGGGGATACGTGGAATGTCACGAATTTCAATCCAACGAATTTAGGATGGGGTGGAATGGGTACGAATCGTCAGATTTATCAGGTGATTTATCATCCAACAGTTCCGGGTTTAATGTTCGTTGGAACCAATGAAGGCTTGTTTAGATCAACCGACAATCTGAACACATGGACGAATCCTATTGCAACATTGGATTTTCAAACGATTGCTTTCCATCCAACAAACCCTTCCATTATTTATGCTAAAACATCAAATAATAATTCGGCAATTTACGTCTCAACCGATGGCGGAATAAGCTTTAATCTCTCAAACACCATCCCAGGAAATTCGTCTTCAATTAAATTATCAACTACTCCAGCTTGTCCTACATGTGTCTACATTGGATCGAGTGATGGAGTCTGGAAGTCGAGCGATGAGGGAATGAACTTTGCGTTTGTGTCTGATCCTGGAATTTCCAATTTTGGTGCCTTTGCTGTAAGCGATATTGATACGAACATCATCTTATTCGGTGATATTGATACGCACATGAGTTATGACGAAGGAGTAACCTTTGGTCAAGTCACCTATTGGAGTCAAGGAAATGCAAACTATAACACCACCGGAACATACGTTCATGCTGATATCAGAGGTTCAAGATGTCAGAATGGTGTTTTTTGGGTCAATACGGATGGTTTACTGTGCAAGAGTTTGGATAATGGTGCTACTTGGATCATGTATGAAGGGCAATCAATTCGTGAAAACTACAACCTTGGATTGAGTCAATCGAATCATGAAAGAACCATAACAGGCTCGCAAGACAATGGGACCAGTATTAAGACGGAAAACTCTTGGGTAGAATTTTATGGAGCCGATGGAATGGAGGGCATTATTCACCCTTTGAATGATGATTGGATGATCGGAAGCCTGCAGAACGGTGGCCGAAGAAGAACGAAAGATGGAGGGCAGACGCAAAGCGGAATAACTCCTTCAGGTCAAACAGGATATTGGATCGCACCGTTGTTTTACGATCCAAATGATCAAATGACAGTATACCATATGGGCGATTCTATTTATCGCAGTAATGATTTCGGTTCTTCTTGGATGACCGTAGGGTCTCCGAATTTCAGCGGTACCATTCAATATGCCACTATCGCAGAGAATAACTCGAATATTCTTGTGGCGACGAGAGGGGCTAATATTGAAATTTCGCTAGATGGTGGGGTTTCCTTCACGAGTATTCAGTCAGGATTACCAAACAGTTCAATTAGGGATGTCGTCTTCGATCCAAAGAATGACAGCACCATTGTGGTCATATATGCGAGTTACCAAAACAACGGTCAAAAAGTCTACATGACGAATGATCAAGGTTCCTCTTGGCAAAATATCACCTATAACCTTGGAGATATGCCTATCCGATCCGTTGTAATAGACCATACCAATGCCTCGACAATTTACCTCGGCTGTGAAATTGGAGTGTTCAAAAAAGCAATGAATGCTGCTACATGGAGTTTATACAATGTTGATTTGCCCAATACTTCTATTCTTGAATTGGAGGTGATGAACGGTTCTAATACGCTTCGTGCAGCGACATGGGGAAGAGGATTGTGGGAGTTTACACTTGATGGCAGACAAAGCTACCCATCCATATTAACTACTCAAATTACTGATCAACCAACGGATGAGTTTCCTCTCGAGGGAGATGATCAATTTGTGACTTCGGTTATTTCGTATGACAATACAATTACGAGTGCCTATGTGGAATGGTCAATCAACTCCCCGGTTTTCGGAAATGTTATTCCAATGACCAACACAATTGATTCTACTTGGGTTTCTAATTTGCCTATACCTAATCAGGTTGCAGGGACAAAAGTTTTCTTCAAAGTATTCGCTGTTGGAAATGCAGGAGATACTACAGAAACATATAAGTTCATGTATGAGGTTAAGCCTGAAGTTGCCTGTCTGTCCTCAGGAAACATGGGGTGGGCAACAGCAGTGACACTAGTAGATTTCAACACAATTTTCAACTCAACAGGGAAGACGCAGCCTTACACGGATTATTCACCATCTGATTCTGCTACCGTTGTAATTGGTAGTTCACACGATCTCAGCGTAAACGTCAACACTGATGGGAATTACAGCGTTCATGCAAGAGTGTGGATTGATTGGAATGACGATGCTGACTTCGCTGATCCCGGAGAACAGTACGAGTTAGGTTCTGCTCAAAACACTCCTGATGGACCTACAGATCTCTCACCGCTCACAATAACGGTTCCATTAACTGCACAGATAGGTAAAACCACTATGCGTGTTTCGGCAAAGTTCGGAAGCCCTGCAGATTCTTGCGATACTGATTTCGATGGTGAAGTAGAAGATTATGCAATCATCATTGAAAAAATGCTCTTAGTCGATTCCACGGGGTTCTCAATCTGTTCAAATGACAGTGTTTATGTTGGCGGTGCTTGGCAGACGAGTGCAGGTGTTTATTATGATACCATCGCTGTTTCGCCAATCGCGGATAGCGTACAAATCACTTCTCTCGGTGTAAATTCAATATCGAGTTCAACAGATATTCAAACTGAGTGTGAATCCTATACTTGGCCGAGTAATGGTGCCACCTATACGACAAGTGGGGTGTATACTGCGACCTTAGTAAATGCCGCGGGATGTGATTCTATTATTACTCTGGACTTAACGATCAACGCATCGTCTACAACTTCAGAAACAATAGAGGTTTGTGACAACTATACATGGCCAGTAAACGGCTTGACGTATTCCGCTACAGGAACGTACTCAGAGATTCTCACGAATGCGAATGGGTGTGACTCAGTATTGACGCTTAATCTAACTATAAACTCAGCTAGTTCATCCGTGTCTCAATTGGGAGAGGTGTTAACAGCTGATTTATCCGGAGCAAGTTATCAATGGATAAATTGTCCTTCGATGACGCCGATTAATGGAGCAACGAATCAATCCTATACGGCAACAGTAAACGGCGATTATGCGGTAATTGTTACGATCAACGGATGTTCAGATACATCATCTTGTTTCACTGTAGGGAATATTGGAATTCTTGAAAATGATTTCGGAACTGGCTTATCAATCTATCCGAATCCAACAAGCGGTAAATTTTCCATCGACTTGGGAGAGGTATATGAATCAGGAAGTGTTAGGATAACTGATATTTCTGGGAAATTAGTTCACGCGAGTGATTTCAGTAATCGTCAGTTATTGGAATTCGTTTTAAAAGAGGCGGCAGGGGTCTATTTGTTGATCATCGAATCTAAAGGACAGAAAGCGGCAGTTCGACTTGTAAAGGAATGATGTGTGATCGTCGGAAAGAAATAGAAATTGATTGAAAAAGTAAAGAGCCATTCCATAATCGGAGTGGCTCTTTTGTCTAGAATAATATGTAAGTGTTATCTATTTCAAACGATTTAACTCATACACTGCAATACTTGAATCCGTTTTGGCTTCGTAAGCATTGCCTATAGATAGCTTTGCCCAGCGCTCAGCCATGTAATAGAAATATCCAAAAGTGGTATTGTAATCTGTACCTCCAACGAGGTCATTCACGACATACGATATTTCTGAAAAGCGTATTCCTTCCACCAAACACCAGAATACACGCAATAAATCTTCGCGCTTGTCATTCCAGTCGATGCTCATGTCAATCACTGCAGATATAGAATCTTGAAGAGCAGTTAAGGTAACGTTCTCCACGCAAACTGCATCGATTTGTGCGTCACTGGCAATTTCATAATACGCATCTCCATAAGGAATAATATTCGATGAGGGAATGTCCCAACCAGCTGCTGTTAGTGAGTCGTACGCTTCACCTTCATAGGCGTAGTATTGACCGTCTATTTGAAATCCGTACACGTAGTAATACTCAAGGTTGACAATCAACGTCAGTAAATCACCTCCAGAGTGGATGTTGAGGTACGCATAGTCATCGCTCGTCAAGTAAACTGCGGGGTATTCAACGTTGTTGTACGAGAAGTTTTGAGAAGTGGCATTTCTGAATGTGGAATAATCATTGAGAAATTTGTCCGACGTCAATGTCAGATCATACGATGGGGTAGAGCTAGTACTCATAATTTGAAAATTTGTGATCGCCTATCTGAAAAGTGTTAGTGAATCGATGGACGATGTGGTTTATGATCGCAAGGTAGGATTCATTTACAGATTGTAGATGGGCATTTATACGTGTTTGTGGACTTAGAAACACATGAAGAAGATGTGAAGCGTACATATAAGTGTCCAAACAAAAGTGCGTATCCAGTTTTTCGCAACTAGCTCCGAGAGTAGTTGCTCATCAAAGGTATTATTAGCAATTTTTTGATGCCTTGGTGCGAATACAAGAAACGTATGAATCCAGAGGAAAAGTACCAACGATAAATAGGTGATGGATTCTACAGAGATTGATCGAAAAGCGCCCCAAACTCCAATTGTTAGTTGTGCGAGCATGAGCGGAATCACAATAACAGCAATCCGTATCGTATAGAATTGATGCCACTTGTGAAGCTCGTGTTTAGAATAGTGAAGAAAGCCGGGGTAAACGATCAACTGTACCATCCATATCAGAACAACCAGCCCGAAATCAACGAGCAATTGAATTTGATGAATAAGTTCTTCTTGCATCGTTCGTTTAATTTGGACTTCAAGTTAAAAGGGTGAATTTAATGAAGATAATTCGCTCTTCATTTACGACTTAGTTTTTATGTTCGTTTCAAATAACAAGAATGAACGATTGATTGGAAGTTTACCCTTACTGAAGTTTAAACTGTATGGTCTGAAGTGCCTGTGCTTCCAATTCAATCATGTAGGTTTCCGAGTCGAGCTCCAACTCAAGATGAATGGGGTCGGTTGTTTGGTTGTAAATAACTGCAACAATAGATCCGTCTGGGTTTTTTGCGGCAGTGTAGACAATACCCTTATTATGATCTCCAGTTATTTCAATTCTGTGTGCGTCGGGCCTTATGAACTTACTAAAATGACTCAAAAGGTAGTACAGTGGAGTATAAATTATTTCATCGGTATTTGGGTTGATAAGGATGGGTGCACTGTTGAAATTGTCATAAGGATTTGGTTGACCTTTGTGACTCAGTATCATGCACCACTCGATATAGCCCTGCGCACCATGATTAATGTCCATAAGTATATCATTGGCGTACGTATCGAAGGGAATAAACGTACCTGCATAGTCAGTGCTCTCTCTCCAGTACTGACCAATTGGATCATTCGCATCGATATCGATACTCGATTCAGTATGAATCATTCCTTTTTCTGGCCATTTCTCTCGAAGAATGTCGAGCTCGTCTGCATACCAGTTGTTTTCACCTAATTCAGAATTCGCGTACCAATGAAATCCTGTGCCCCAGGCATATTTTGATGCTTCAGGGTCGTTGTAAGTAGCAGAAACGTAATCATTCATAGTTGATTTATTGTGATCATAAATTATAACACGTAAACCTGCTTCCAGATCATTTGTATCGAGATGACCGTCTTCCACCAACTGAGGCCCTAAATGATCTCTTAGAAAGTCTCTTCCTTGCTCAGGTGTTAAACCATTACTATCCCAACGAGCATCGTGTGCATGAAGCGGTTCGTTTTGTGGGGTAATCCCCCAAATGTTGATTCCCTGATCAGCATAAGCGCTGACGTATTTTGAGAGGTACTTTGCCCATGTACGATAATGTTCTGGCAATAGTGAGCCATTGGTCATTTCGGAAGTCTCGCCTGACTTCATCCAAGATGGGGGACTCCATGGTGAAGCTATGATTTTGAAATCTGCTCCATGTATATTTTGTGCCTCTTTAATCATTGGAATTAAATCATAGTTCGCTTCAACGAGCGCAATCCCATTTACTTGATCGTTCTCGTCACCCGTAAATCCTTTCATGTCTTCATAGATACTGAAGGAAGCAAGTTCTGTATCGCTTTCTTTGACATACGTGTAATGATTGTTGGAGTAGTCACTGCTATTAATGTGTGTTCTGGTGAGGGAGAAACCAGCACCATCCGAAGGACTAAAGAGCTTTGTTAAGACTTCCTTTCGAAGAGCTTCAGGAATAGTTGCTAAATTCCAAGCTGAAGATTCAGTGAATGATGCTCCGAAACCAACGAATTGTTGAAAGGTTTTGTCAGAGTTTATTTTCAAATGCAATTTCGCCGCATCAGGATTAGCTGTTTCATCTTCTTTCGGTGAAACCAGTTTCAGATTATCTCCCGACTGAGATGTTTGATAGACCTGTATGTTGTAACTCTTTGATTTTTCTGGTGTGCAAGCAGAAATAAACATCAAGAGCATTAAAATTTTGACAAAAATCGGATTTGTTTGGAATGAGTGGGGCATAACACAAGATTAGACAACTGAATAGGTAAATGTACGACTTGCCTTGTTAATTATGGTAATTTGTACAAAAAGATTTAGCCGTGACGTGATGCCTCCATTTACGTTCACAAATTTTAAGGATTACTGTTAACCAAAGTTAACGTTAACAGCTCTTAACACTCTAATTTCCAGCCGACATCACGAAATCTATACTTTGGATGCACCATTTGTCATTCAAACCCTATGAAACCGAGTATTCTTCTATTCATTTCCATCTATTTTGCATCCACATTATTTGGGCAAAACCAAGAAATCACCAATTCTTCAACCGAGCGATTGTTTATCGGAAAGATCACTGTAGAAGGCGCAGATAATTACGACCAAAGTGCCATCAAAGTAATTGCAGGACTCAACGAAGGAATGGTCATTCACATTCCGGGAGATGAAATATCCAATGCCATTCAAAACTTGTGGAATGAGAAGCTATTTGCCGATGTGCATATTTCCATCAAGAGTAGAGAGGATGACATGGTGCACCTCCTTGTTGAACTGACCACGCTACCCACGCTTTCGCGTTTTCGTTTTGAAGGTATTGGTAAGCGGGAAGCAGATAAATTAAGAGAGGAAATCAAACTGTTCTCAGGGAAAACGATAACTAAAGACTTGGTGTTTACCACCGAAGCAAAAATCAGAAGTTTTTTCAAGCAGAAAGGTTTCCATGCGACAGATGTCCACATTTACCAATCGGATGATCCCATCATGGACAATTCAAAAGTACTCACGATTGTCATCGACAAGAAGAAGCGCGTAAAGATCGGTGAAATTAACTTTGAAGATGTCGAATCAATAAAAACGCGACGACTGAAGATGGCGATGCGCAATACAAAGCAAAAGACGTTTTGGCGGTTTTATAGACGGTCGAAGTTCATCGAAACAGATTACCGTGATGATAAATTAGCCGTACTCAATGAGTACAATAAAATCGGATTACGCGATGCTGAAATTGTCAAAGATTCCGTTTATCTCGCTCATCCCGATGAGTTGCAAATTGACCTGAAGATTGATGAAGGTGAAGTGTACTACTTCGGTAACATCGAGTGGGTAGGAAATACAAAGTTTAGCTCGGGATTTCTCGATACAGTGCTTGGCATTCGATCGGGAGATATTTATAACAAAGAACTCTTTGATCAACGCTTATTCATGAGCATGGATGGTAGAGATGTTTCGTCCTTGTACATGGATCGAGGCTACCTTTTTTTTCGGTTGATTCCTATTGAAAAGTCGATTGTAGAGAACAAGGTCAACTATCAAATCCGCATCATTGAGGGGAAACAGGCTCGCGTTCGAAATGTGATCATCAAAGGAAATACAGTTACCAAGGAGCACGTTATCCGAAGAGAAATTCGTACCAAACCGGGTGATTTATTCAATCGGAATGATATTATCCGAACTCAGCGGGAATTGGCCCAACTAGGATATTTCAACCCTCAAGGCTTTCAAGTGAACCCGATCCCAAACCCTCAGGACGGAACGGTCGACATCGAATACATTGTACAAGAGCAATCAGGCGATAAGTTCGAACTGTCTGGAAGTATCGGAGGCAATGGAACGGAAGACAATCCCACTCGTTTGATTGGATCAGCAGGTTTTTCTTTCCAGAATTTCAGCGTTAAAAATATGTTTAAGGGCAAAGATCAATGGAGTCCAATTCCCATGGGAGATGGACAAACGCTGCAATTACGTATGAGTAGTACGACGAATTTCCTGAGTGGAATGATTTCATTCACGGAGCCGTGGTTGGGTGGAAAACGTCCGAATGCCCTATCTGTTTGGTCGAGATGGGATCGAAATGGTAACACCTGGCGAATGGATGATCCCGAATATAGTGGAATCGAAGTGGTAGACATTGGAGTGAGTTTGGGTAGGCGGAGAAAATGGCCGGATGATTTTTTCTCAGAAAGCTTTCAACTCAATTACAAATACTATCATGTAACGAACGCCTCTAGTTTCGTGGCTTTTGAGAATGGCTATGCCAACGATTTAAGTTTGGGGTACACACTTCAACGTAATAACATTGATAACCCCATTTATCCCAAAAAAGGTTCAAAGTTCGTGTTCACGGGAAAGGCTTCCTTACCATATTCGCTGTTTGACGGCGTTTCAGATTACAGCAATTTCACAGATCAAGAACGATACAAATACCTCGAGTATTACAAAATGAAACTAACAGGAGAATGGTATTTACCGCTCACGCCCAATAAGAAATTGGTGCTCATGCCGCGTTTCGGTTTTGGATACATCGGTTCGTACTCTGCATCGAAAGGATTGACACCTTTCGAACGATTCTCCATGGGAGGAAATGGAATGTTCGGATCGGCAAATTCACTCAACGGACAAGAATCTATTGCGCTGCGTGGTTATGAAAATGGTGCTTTGAGTTCTCTCAATGGTGATCCTCTTATCGCGAAGTATTCCCTCGAATTGCGTTATCCTATTTCCTTGAACCCTCAGTTCACGGCGTATGCATTAGCATTTGCGGAGGCAGGAAATACCTTCCCGACACTGGGTGATTTCAATCCGTTTAACGTCAAGAAATCAGCAGGGATTGGGTTGAGGATGTATGTTCCAATGTTTGGACTCATCGGAATTGACTACGGTATCGGCTTTGATCGTTTGGATAGTTGGTCGCAAGGTGCAGGTGATCATAACGACATCATGGATTCACAAGGATATTCTACCAAGTTGAATTTCACCTTAGGATTTAATATTGGGGAGTTGTAAAGAATGCGGGCTTCGGCTCCGCTCAG
>JBGCDF010000129.1:0-6941 GCA_045105095.1 Crocinitomicaceae bacterium
GCACTTATTGTATTGGCTTTCTTTGGAGATAACTTAATCGAAGGGGAAGAGCTGAAGCGCGAATTAGGACTAGGGTTCTATTTATTTGTGGTCGGGCTCCCATTTTCATTTCTGGCAAATGTCGGCATTAAGCGAGACAAACGTTTGTTGGATTCCATCGATCGAATCCGTTAAACTATGAATTATCTATCCGTTGAAGAGTTAACGAAAACCTTCGGAGATCGCGTCATATTTGAGGACATTACCTTCGGAATTGATCAAGGGCAGAAGACTGCTATCGTCGCGAAGAATGGTAGTGGTAAAACTACCTTGCTCAGATGTCTTCTTGGTCAGGAACATGTCGATTCTGGAAGAGTTGTCTTCCGAAATGATATTCGAATCGCGTTCATGGAGCAGGCGGAGAATCTTGAGGGGGACCGTAGTATTCTGGAAGAAGTATTTTCGCATGATTTACCTGAACTAAAAGCTGTTCGCGATTACAATCAGGCGATGGCGGCGAATGACGAGGACTTGATTGCCCAGAGCTTCGAAGCTGTGACAGAGATGAATGCTTGGGGAATGGAAACCAAGGTGAGTCAGATTTTGGACGTCCTTAAACTGTCAGACACAAGTCAAAAGATTCGTCAACTTTCTGGAGGGCAGAAGAAGAGAGTAGCCTTGGCAAAAGTACTCGTTGCAGAGCCGGATTTTCTCATCCTCGATGAGCCTACCAATCATTTGGATTTAGACATGATTGAATGGTTGGAAGACTTTTTGAAAAAGTGTTCAGCTACGATTTTAATGGTAACTCACGACCGCTACTTCTTGGAAGTGGTGTGCGATACGATCTTTGAAATTGACAATGAAACGATTTACAAATACAAAGGGAATTTCTCTTACTATTTAGATAAGAAGGCACAGCGAGAAGAAGAGCACGCTGTAACGGTCGGAAAGGCGAAGAATCAGTTCAAAAAAGAATTGGAATGGATGCGTCGTCAACCGAAAGCACGTGGGACCAAACAAAAAGCGAGAATCGAAGCATTCCACGAGACAAAGAAAGTGGCCAAACAACGCTTGGATTCAGACGAAATGGAGATTCCTATCAAAATGGAACGACTCGGAACGAAAATTCTTGAGTTGCACAAGATCGGAAAGTCCTTCGGAGAAAAAGTGATTCTAGATAACTTCTCGTATACCTTCAAACGTCAGGAACGATTGGGGATTGTGGGAAACAACGGAACTGGAAAGTCCACATTACTAAACATGATTTTGGATGTTGTTCCTGCGGATAAGGGAAAGATTGTTACCGGTGAAACAGTAGTTTTCGGATACTACGATCAACAAATGTTGGAAGTGGAGGATGATGTGAAAGTCATTGATGTGATTCGCGATATTGCTGAATTTATTCCGTTAGAGAAAGGACGCCAGTTATCCGCTGCGCAGTTGCTAGAGAAGTTTTTGTTTTCACGAGACATGCATTACAACTTCGTTCGGAAATTGAGTGGAGGGGAGAAACGAAGACTGAAATTGTTGACTGTTCTCATGAAGAATCCGAATTTCTTGATTCTCGATGAGCCAACGAACGACCTCGATATTTTTGCTTTGGCAGTGCTCGAAGATTACCTGCAAGGCTTTCAAGGTTGCTTAATCGTGGTTTCTCACGACCGTTACTTCATGGATAAGATGGTCGATCACCTTTTCGTATTCAATGGTGATGGAAACGTGAAAGATTTGATCGGAAACTACACGACTTACCGCGCGATGAAATTGCAAGACAATCGAAATGCGAAAAAAGGTATTGCTCCAACGTTAAAAGCAGAGGAGCCAAAAGAGAAAAAGGAGGTTCCAGCCGAAAAACCAAAAGAAAAGCGAAAACTTTCCTACAAGGAACAACAGGAATTCGATTCGCTGGAAGGAATTCTGGAAAAATTAGAGGAAGAAAAGGAGGAGTTAACAGCTATACTTTCAAATCCTGAAGCAGATAACGATGCACTCATGAAAGCGGGAGAACGCTTGTCTGTTGTTGTAGGGGAAATCGATGCTAAAACGAATCGTTGGTTGGAGCTAGCGGAATTCGCTTAGACGTATTTCATTGATTTCGAATGTTTAAGGTCGTTTCTTTATCAAGGAATACGCGGATATGATCTCAAAAAGGCACGATTGTTGGATCAATTGTTCCACAGCATCCTTGTAAAGTTCTGTTAAAAGTATCGTTCTGATTAAACTTATCAGGGATTTGTCTGTCTAACGATAAACCCTTTTGCACATGAAACGTATCTTATCATCCTCCGGCTTTTTCTTTTTTCTGATCGCAACCTTCTCTTTTTTGGCGTTACTAGCCGCTAGAAACGAATTCTGATTATGGATTTTTTGATATTGGAGAGCAAAGCTCTAAGATCATTGGATTTTTGGAGGCTTCGCCTTGGATTGCCCCTCAATTTATGTTATCTGTAACAATCCAACACCGCCGAAGGCAGACGCGCAGCGAATCCAATTAAACCTTCCCAAGTCTCACCAGTCTAAGGACAAAACCTTAGCATATGAAACGTATCGTCTTATCCACACCGTTTTTCTTTTTACTCTTAATCGCATTCTCTTTTTTGACACTTATGTCATCCTGCTCGAAAGAGCAAATTGAACCTCTTTCTGAAGAAACAGCAGTTCCCGAAGATCCAATAAACTTGCTTCCTGTAATTGGTCCAGCTACATTGCCCATGGATACTGACAGTATTTGTTCTATTCCGTTTTACTTGGGAGATTTCGATAGTAACGCACTTGAAATTGGATGTCCAGTCCCTGATTTCACATTATTCGATCCAACTGGAACAGCTCATAACTTGAGAACGATATTGGAAGAAGGAAAGCCCGTTTTCATCATGTCAGGGAATATTACCTGTCCCGTCTTTCGATCTAATGTTGCAAACCTCAATGACCTGATAGCGAACTATGGAGACTCCATCAACTTTTATTTGGCGTATTCGGTTGAAGCACATCCCGAAAATGATCTCAGTCCATACAGCGGAACTGTCTGGCCTACCAACGCGAACATTTCAAGCGGAGTCTTATTCGATCAGCCCCAAACATACGGCGAACGTCTGGATTTAATCGATTTCATGTTATCCAATGTTTCGATTAATTGTGACATTTTGGTTGACGGACCATGTAATGATTACTGGCTAAATTATGGTGAAGCACCAAACAGGGCGTACCTAATTGATCCAACGGGGAAAGTCGTTATATCACATGGTTGGTTCGATTACTCATCAATGATCACAAGTATAGATGCGTATCTCGGTTTCTAGAGCTACGATTTACACCTTTAGAGGTGATAAACTGCACCAAATTCAATTCCAATGTTGAAATAATGTCCTCGGATCATAGCGTCAGGATAAACATTATTGGCAGTCATTCTGAATGCGGGAGCAATTCTTAAACTTGCCTTTTCTGAGTATCTATAATCGATTCCACCTGAGATGTTCGCACTAAGTATGAACTGGGAATAGTTTTCCTGCTCACTTGGCGAGTAGTAAGTTCCTGTTGATACGTCTCCATCTGGATATTCGATTTTGCTTCGAGTCATATAGCGAGTTAACAAGCCTGGAGCAATACCTGCAGCGATAAACCCACGAACCTTACCCTTACCCATTTGGAATTGTAAATTGATGGGTACTGTGGTGACGAAAATATGACTGCTTCCAGATGCCGTTCCTACGATCTCGACGGAAGATGGACCAAAAGAACTCACTAAATCAAAAGGTTTTGTGCGTTCACCATAATCTGTAAAACCAATTCCAGCTTCAAGTTTAAGGTTTGACGCAAACTGATAACCGAAAAAGGCATTGAAGGTTTGTCCGAACTTGTAACCTTCCCTATCATTTCTCGAATCAATAAACAAAGGTATATTTGGAGTTGATTGATCTCCCTCAGAAAGGATGCGATACGAAACTTCAGGAGCGTAAATCCATCCGAAAGTAAATTTGGAATCGCTCTTAGTTGGAGCAATGCGATCTGAATCTTGAGCATTGACTGTAGCGAGTGAAAATAGCGTAGCGATTAGAATTATCTTTTTCATAAAATAGGTATTTGTGATTATTCAACGCATTCTTAGAAGTTCAATTGTATTAAGTGAGAATTTTTCTAAATGTGATATTCAATCTGGACGCATTTACCCTTCTCTGTTTCGGAAGTTCATGCTTCCAATTATGTTGAAGTGCACCAGACATGATCAATAAATCTCCATGATTCAGAATAATTTCGAACTTTTCTTTCGTTCCGTTCCTTCGAAAGACCATTTTCCGACTTGCACCGTAATTCATACTGGCGATAGTTGGGTTCTTTCCCAGTTCTTGTTCGTTGTCAGCGTGCAGCCCCATGCTATCCGTTCCGTCTCGGTAAAAATTGACCAAAGCGCTATTGAAACCTTCTGATGTTCGCTCCTGAATGGCACGATTCAATACCGAAAGTTCATTTGTCCATTCTTTTCCTGAGAATTCCTGATTACTGTAGACATAAGAAATACCTGGGTCCGAATAAAAGCGAGAGAGCCTTGGTTGAAGAACAGTTTTTCCGAACAGCTGAATGCTTTCTTGTTTCAATTCAAGTCGATTTAGTAATTCATCGTACTCAAATGTCAACGACTTATCAAAGTCAGAAAAGAGCTCGATTCTACCGGTAGGCTCGTCGAGTAGTATTCCGTTTTCAGGTTTCATTGATTAAAAATAGATAGCACAAATCGAATTTGCAAAATTTGTAAAATGTTTAACATTTGCACTTATAAGTTAAACAATTTTGTATATTTGTTTAACGTAATTTGTAAACGATTAAACAAAATGGATTTGAGGACAGCAGTTATTCGCAAAGAGCACTTCAACGCAGCGCATCGACTTCACAATCCGAAGTGGTCGGACGAGAAGAACAAAGAGGTGTTTGGTAAGTGCAACAACCCCAATTATCACGGTCATAATTATGATTTGGAGGTAAAGGTAATTGGAGAAGTTGATCCTGACACGGGGTACGTGATGGATACAAAGATTCTTAAAACTATCATCAAGAAGAACGTCTTGGATCGTTACGATCACATGAATTTGAACCTCGATGTGAGTGATTTCAAGGATGTGAATCCAACGGCGGAAAACATCGCAAGAGTGGTGTACTCAAACATTTTAAAAGACCTACCGGCAGGTCTTGAACTCAAAATTAGATTATATGAAACTGAACGGAATATCGTCGAATATCCAGCTTAGTACAAATGGACACGATTTGGATCTTATAAATGAGATAGATCCTCATGAAATGGGAGATCAGCATGTCATGACCAATATTGAAACGCCGATGCGAGAAGGAGCTTTTGATCTCTCTGATGCCGATAAAAAAGTCATCATTGAGAAGCACTTTCGGGAAATCATGCATACACTCGGACTAGACTTAACTGATGACTCATTAAAAGGAACCCCGGCGCGGGTGGCTAAAATGTACGTGGAAGAAATTTTCTCAGGACTTAATCCTGCGAACGAGCCGAAAATTGCACTCTTTGATAACAAGTACAAATACAAAGAAATGCTCGTTGAAAAGAACATCACCCTGTATTCAAACTGTGAGCATCACTTTGTACCTATCATCGGTAGAGCGCATATTGCCTACATTTCAAGTGGAAAGGTTATCGGCTTATCTAAGTTAAATCGTATTGCTCAGTACTACGCGAAACGTCCTCAAGTTCAGGAACGATTAACTGTTCAAATTGGGAAGCATTTGCAAGAAATTCTGGAAACGGAAAGTGTAGCGGTGATTATTGATGCGGAGCATTTGTGTGTTTCTTCCAGAGGAATACAGGACGTGAACTCTTCCACGGTGAGCGCATTTTATGGAGGTGAATTCAACAAAAAATCCAAAAAGAAAGAACTATTCAATTATCTGAAATGATATGAAAAATTATTTAATTATAGGAGGATCATCCGGTATCGGACAGTCCATTGTTCAAAAGCTGTCGCAAGATGAGGGAGTTCATATTACATCGACGTATTTCAGTACTCCCGTAACGCCCGATGAGAACATCAGATTCTTTCACTATAATGCGGAAACGGATAACTTGGCCTATCAGGATGTACCTGATGAGATTCATGGCTTCGTATACTGTCCGGGAGCAATTACATTAAAACCTTTCAAGCGTTTGACTGAAAAGGCAGTGATCGAAGATTTCAAACTTCAGGTAGTAGGAGCGATGAATGCAATTCAGGCTGTTCTTCCCAACCTTACGGCGGCGAAATCAGCGTCTATTGTACTTTTTTCGACCGTAGCGGTTCAACAAGGATTTAATTTTCATGCACAGGTGGCGATGTCCAAAGGCGCAATTGAAGGATTAACGCGGTCGTTGGCTGCGGAATTTGCACCGGGAATTCGAGTGAATTGCATTGCACCTTCGCTCACGGATACGCCCTTGTCGGAGCGATTACTTAATTCTGAAGAAAAACGAAAAGCAAATGCAGAGCGTCATCCAATGAAAGCAATCGGTTCGCCCGAAGACAGCGCAGAACTCGCGATCTTTCTATTAGGAGAAAAGTCAAAATGGATGACGGGACAAATTATTCATATGGACGGAGGAATGTCCTCTATAAAAATGTAAGACATGTTTAAATTATTCAAGAAAAAAACGGAGTTGGAAAAACTCAACGATCAATATGCCAAACTGATGAAAGAGGCACATGCGTTATCCACAGTGGATCGAAAGCAGAGTGATGCAAAAGTGGCAGAATCGGAAGTCATCATGGCTAGAATTAATGAACTTGTAGAGTAATGGCTTTTTATCAGCTACATAAGACACAGAAGGTAAATTGTTCTTTGGATGAGATCTGGGATTTCATTTCCTCTCCAAAAAACTTAAAAGAGATTACTCCTGATCACATGGGGTTTGACATTACCTCAAAGGATACACCAGATACAATGTATCCCGGGATGATCGTTACCTA
>JBGCDF010000130.1:0-3210 GCA_045105095.1 Crocinitomicaceae bacterium
GAAAAAGCTTCGCTCAATTATTGGAATCAGTATTTGGATGGCTACTCTGAATCAGCGGAAATTCCGTTTAAACTGGAGGAAGAAGGTGCGTACGTTGAATCCAATGAGCACATTAAGATCGAAGGAGAAGTGTTTGAAAAGATTGATTCGCTGTGTAGTTCTTTGGGTATAACAATGAATACCTTTATTCAGACTGTCTGGGGATACCTTCTTGCCCAGTACAATGGACGGCAAGATGTGGTATTCGGTGCGGTGGTTTCAGGAAGACCTGGCGAACTTGAAGGAGTTGAGGACATGATCGGACTTTTCAATAATACCATTCCTATCAGGGTAAAGTATGATGAAGAAGGTACGCCTGAAGAATTACTGAAAACAATGCATCAGCAATCAATTCAATCTTCTGAACACCATTACGTTAGTTTGGCCCAGGTTCAATCTCAAAGTGAACTAAAATCAAACCTGATTGATCACATTATGGTATTTGAAAACTACGTGGTCAAAGAGTTGGAAACGGAAGGCGAATTAAATAGTCAAGGTGAAGACGGATTAAAAATCGAATCTATTACTTATTTTGACCAAACAAACTATAACTTTAACCTCACTGTGTATCCTGGAAGCACTTATGTTCACATAAACATCAGGTTCAACAGTAATTATTACGATACTACCTTGATTCAGCGGATCAAAAATCACTTGGAGATGGTAGTAGAAAGATTTATTGATAACGCTAACACTCCACTGAACGCATGAATTTCTTATCCCAGCAGGAAAAAGATGAGCAGCTGATAAACTTCAATGAAACGGTCGCAAACTATACCTTGGATCGCTACATTACCGAGTTGATTTCTGAGCAAGCAAGGATGAACCCGACTGAGATTGCAATCAAAGGAGGTCAGCTAGAATGGACATATGATGAGCTCGATAAGATTACGAATCAACTGGCGCGTTGTCTGAAAGAAAGTCATGGTGTGGCGGAATCCGATTTAGTGGGTGTGAAGTTGGATAATAGCGAATGGGCGATTGCCAGTTTATTGGGAATATTGAAAGCTGGTGCTGCTTATGTTCCGATTGATCCTGCTTATCCTGAATCGAGGAGACAATTTATTCTGAACGAGTCGAATATCAAGTTGCTCGTAACGGATACGAACTACATGTTCGATGAGGAAGATTTTGACGGAACGCTGTTTGCTGTTGATGTAGAGTTTGAACAGGACGAGTTTTCTGGTGATCCACTTGAAACGAAAATAAGCTTGAACTCGCCTGCATACGTCATTTACACATCTGGATCGACAGGGAATCCGAAAGGTGTGGTGGTGTCGCACAAATCATTGGCGAACTACCTACTTTGGGCGAAAGCGGAATATGCAAATAGCAATGATGCTCTAAATTTAGGACTCTTTTCTTCACTGTCTTTTGACTTAACTGTTACAAGTATTTATCTTCCCTTAATTACGGGTGGATACCTTAATATTTTCCCTTCAGGTGCAGAGATTAGTTCGCTTCTTTCCGAGTATCTGAGCGGTGAGTTAAATGCGATCAAACTAACACCTGCGCACGTGAGCTTGGCAGGAGCGATGGATATTCGTAATTCGAATATTCAAGTGGCAATCGTTGGAGGAGATGCACTGAATTCAAGTCATATTGAAATACTTCAAGAACTAAATCCACACATCCGAATTTATAACGAATATGGACCGACAGAGGCGACAGTAGGCTGCATCGTTAAGGAAATTCAATCCGAAAAAGAAGCGAATTGTATCGGAAAACCGATTGGAAACACACAAGTGTACCTTCTTTCTTCGAGAAATGATATCCAGCCTCTGGGCGTTACGGGAGAGATCTGCATTAGCGGTGATGGTCTTGCTGTAGGTTATCTGAATGATGCCGAAAAGACGGATGAAAAGTTCATTAAGCATCCATTTATTGAAGGAGAGCGCTTGTACAAAACTGGTGATATCGGGAAATGGCAAGCGGACGGGAACATGATATTCGTCGGCAGGAAAGATTTTCAGATCAAATTAAAAGGATATCGAATTGAGCTTGGAGAGATAGAGGAATCGCTAGTGCAAAATGCAAAGGTGGATGGAGCTGCAGTGTCCGCAGTATCAAGCAAGGATGATCAGGAAAAGGAGCTGGTCGCATACTTTACTTCAGATGATGAGGTGAATCGAACGGAGCTAATTACCTTCCTCAAACAACGACTACCTGATTACATGATTCCTTCGAGATTCATTCAGTTGGACGAGTTTCCACTTACGACGAATGGCAAGATTGATCGAAAGGCATTACCTGATCCTTTTGAATCGGAAATAGATTCGGGAACGGAATATGTAGCCCCATCAACAGACAACGAAAAAGCCTTAGTTGCTGTATGCGAGGATGTGATGAAGCAAAGTAAGGTCAGCGTCAAAGACAATTTTTATCACCTCGGAGGAGATTCCATTAAGTCGATTCAAGTAGTTGCTCGTTTGAAGCAGCGCGGACTTTCGTTGAAAGTAGAACATATCTTGAAACACCCTGTTTTAGTTGATTTGGCGAAGTTCATTGAAGCGTCAGTGCAATCGGTGGATCAAACGGAGGTGTCCGGGAATGTCAAATTGACTCCTATCCAAAAGTGGTTTTTCGAATCCTCACAGATCGTTTCACACGATTATTTTAATCAGTCGGTATTGTTGAAGTCGACGGTGCAATTAGACGATGAATTGTTGAAAGCATCCCTAATCGAATTGACAAATCACCATGATGCGTTGAGGATGGTTTTCCCAGCATCGACAGATGGATGGGAACAAGTAAATCAGCAGATTTCCGAATCAGCATTTGAACTGTCCTTCCATGATTTGACGGAGGTTGACAATCCAGAAGAGGAAATCATCAATGTAACAGAGCAACTGCAAAAGAGCATTTCAATCGAGCAAGGTCCATTGGTAAAAGTTGCACGTATTCGAACCAAATCGGAGGACTTTCTGGCCTTGATTATTCATCACCTTGTGGTTGACGGCGTTTCGTGGAGAATTCTCCTAGAAGATCTCGCTTCGACCTACACTTCTCTGCTTGAGGGGAAGCAATCTGAAATCCCTGCAAAGACGGATGCGTATCAGACATGGGCGAAACAACTTACTGAATATGCCTCAAGTGAGAAGTTAAAATCCGAAGAGGAGTACTGGAATAGAATTGTTGAAACGGAAACAGAAGTATTGATCGATGATTCAT
>JBGCDF010000131.1:0-3442 GCA_045105095.1 Crocinitomicaceae bacterium
AAAAAAACTTCTCACAGTCTATCGATTACAACAAAAAAGCACTCGTTCTAGCTCAGGAATTGAGACATCCCCAAATAATCAGAGAGGCGTCAAACACTCTTTTCAAAATCTATAAAAATACAGGTCGGTATAAAGAAAGTCTCGATATGCATGAGCTTTTTATTGCTACACGCGACAGTATCATTTCGGATGAAAACAGGCAGGAAACGATTCGTCAAGAGTTCAGTTACCAGTATGAAAAAAGAGCAGATTCCCTAGCCATTGAGCAGCGGAAAAAGGACGAACTGACAAAAGCCGAACAGCAACAGGAGGAGGGTATCTGCCGTCGTGGAAATGAGAAAAAGAACCTTGTTATCGGATTTGTTTTGGGTGGATTGATCTTGGTCATGATTTTTACATTCTATACTATCAAACGCCTGCGTGTAACTCGTAAACAGAAGGTCATTATTGAAGAACAGAAAAATGAAGTTGAGAAATCGCAGCGAGAAACGCACGAACAAAAGCAGATTCTTGAAGAGGCTCACAATGAAATCACTGGAAGTATTCAGTATGCAAAGCGTTTGCAAGATGCCCTGCTTCCCTCCTACAATCAACTGACTGATATGCTTCCTGATAGTTTCATTTTTTTCAAACCAAAAGATGTTGTAAGCGGAGATTTTTATTGGTGTGAGCAATTCAACGATTCTATTTATTTTGCCGTTGCAGATTGTACGGGGCACGGTGTACCTGGGGCACTCGTAAGTGTCGTTTGTTCAAACGCATTAAATAGATCAGTGCGAGAATTCGGCATTCAGGAACCTTCAAAAATTTTAGATAAAACACGACAATTAGTTATTGAAGCCTTCGCTAAAAGTGGTGATGCGGTGAAGGACGGAATGGACATAAGTCTGTGCTCATTTAAGGTTGTCTCAGAAGATCAATCTGTTGATAAGGTCATTTTCTCGGGGGCGAACAATCCGCTTTGGATCATCCGAAAAAACGAATACCTAACAGAATCGGAGCTTACGGCACGATCTACCCTTCAAAGAGATTCAGTTTCGCTCATCGAGTTTAAGGGTGACAAACAGCCAATAGGGCTAGATGACCGAATGTCAAATTTTAGTCAACAGGAAGTGGAACTTTTCCCAGGTGATGCCATCTACTTATTTAGCGATGGGTTTGCGGATCAATTTGGTGGTGAGAATGGAAAGAAATTAAAGTATAAGCCGTTCAAACTATTGTTGCTTCAGATGCATGCTCATACTGGGGCACAACAATCGAAAAAACTTGCGGACTTCTTTCATGAATGGAAAGGAGATCTTGAACAAGTCGATGATGTATGTGTTGTGGGTGTTAAAGTGAATCCCTAGCTCAACGATTCGGGTGAAATCCCTATTCCTCACAAATTGTTTCTCTAATCAATACAGATCCACTTAACTTGGCCCAAATACTGTGGCTATAATCCTGTGGAGAAAAATGAAACAGCAGAATCAATTTCTCGCGTT
The DNA here is from genome assembly GCA_045105095.1 of Crocinitomicaceae bacterium. Taxonomy (GTDB): domain Bacteria; phylum Bacteroidota; class Bacteroidia; order Flavobacteriales_D; family Crocinitomicaceae; genus UBA4466. The sequence goes on from JBGCDF010000131.1 coordinate 1,485, forward strand.
CCTTGCAGTATCGAGAGAACATTTTGGCATTTAGGTCAAGCGGTTTATTGGTTGCGAAAGCATCAAAAATGGTCAATTTCCCCATTAAGTCAGCATTATCGCTTGGATCTTCGTTCTTCCAGAAGTTTGCACTCGTTTGGATCATCTCCGCGTTTTCATCATCATTGACACCCTTCATTAAGCCATCAAAATACGAGCGAAAGGAGCGTTCCAATTCACCTGTTGAGATCTTCTTCTTGTTATCCAACTCCCATACGAATGCATACGACCAGAAATCAGCGCTATCTGGTTTGATCCAATTTTTCGGGAAGACAACCTCTTCTACTCCTTCAAAAGGAATTTCAGGCGCAAAATGCAATGGAAAATGAAAGAACTCTTTTCCCCAATCCGTTACGAGAATCTCCAAGCCCTTTAAAATCGTGATTTGATCCATTCCATGGTAGTTTTCAGGATTCAACTCAACCGACTTCTCGTAATTGACCAATGCTAATTCTTCATTTCCATCTGTTAGATAGGCTTCTCCTAGACTATCGTAGGGATTAGAAGATTCAGGGAATTCAGCTACCAATACCTTAAAAATTTCAATCGCTTCTTTTACTCTTCCATCGGACATCAGAAAATATCCATACTGATTCAACTCGCGATCACTTTCGAAATTGTATTCTTCAGGGGCTTCCTTCTTCAATTGATGGTACAACGCTATTCTCTCTTCTACTGGAAGATCATTATTTTCCATCATTTTGTCGTAAAGAGACTTCTTATCTATGGAATCTTCCACTTTAGCTATGCTCTCATTATTGGTAGGGACAACTTCCTTGCTTGATCCACAACTGAAAAGTACAAAGCTTAGGATAAGAATGATCGATTGGGTGAATTGTTTAGAGCTTACGTGTATCATACCAGCGAAAGTAATCAAGTCTAGTTCAGTCCTCCCAATCTGAAGGAAAAAAAGTGTAAAACTGTGTAAATTGGTAATAGTCCTAACTTCGTAAATTCTATTCTGTTACTTTGAGAAAAGATCGCATTTACGTTGAAACGAATACCTAATTTGATCAATCCCCTATGCAAAGAATTACCGCCATCCTTTTCATTCTTTTCTTGAGCTGTATCGACCAGATTAGCGCTTGCAGCATGTACAAAGTTACTCTTGAAGGAAAAACCATGGTTGGTAACAACGAAGATGCTTGGCGCACTACTCCTCATATTTGGTTTGAAGCAAGTAAAAATAGCTCATACGGTTGCTGTTTTGTGGGTTCCAGAGAAATAGGAAAGAACAAATTTGCTGCTCAATCTGGGATGAATGAGCATGGCATGACGTTTTCTCGACTCACCTCCTACCATCCTGCACAGGTAAGCAAAGGAAAATCGCTCAAACTGATTGAAAACCCTGATCTATTTCTGATGGAGGTAATGCGCTCCTGTAAAAACGTAAATGAAGTTGAGGCGATGCTTGCTCAATATGACCGCACGTGTTTTTTGGAAGATGTTTTTGTCTATGTTGAACCATCTGGAAAGTACCTCGTTGTTGAACCGTACAAACTTATTTCAGGAACCGATCCTTCGTATGTTCAAGCGAATTATTGCCCATCAATAACCAACGAAACAAACAGAAGAAAACTGGACCGTTATCGAAAAGGGCGAGACTTGCTTAATCGCGAACTGGATACTACATGGGAGTTTTGCTCGCATGTTTCGAACGAAATGCACGTAAGCCGAGATAAAATTGGAGATGGAACTTTACTTACAACAATTTGGAACACCAGAGATTTACAGTTCAAACTTCATTTCTATCATGATTACAGCACAGCCGTTTCTTTCGATTTGATGGACGAATTATCGAAAGGAGATCATCAATTAGAGATCAAAACTCTATTTCCCGAGAATGAGGAATTCGTGCAATTGTCCAATTACATTACACCATTCAATACACCTTGGCTGCGGATACTTATTGCACTTGC
>JBGCDF010000132.1:0-3715 GCA_045105095.1 Crocinitomicaceae bacterium
TCGGGTTGATACGTGGGTCATTATCTGCAATTCCCATTTTACGAGTACACGCTAAGGTTTGTGCGGCGAAGGCTTCGTTCATTTCCAGAATGTCCATTTGGTCCAAGGTCAATCCTGAACGCTTCAAGATCTTTTCTGATGCATAAACAGGACCGATTCCCATGATACGTGGTTCAACACCCGCCACTGCTGCTCCAACGATTCGCGCGATTGGATTCAAGTTATATTTCTTTACTGCATCTTCCGAAGCAATCAATAAAGCTGCAGAACCATCATTTAATCCTGAGCTATTTCCAGCAGTAACTGAACCATCTTTCTTAAACACAGCTCTCAGGCCTGCCAAACTTTCAATTGTTGAGTTTGGTCTGATGAATTCATCGTGTTCGAATATGATTGGATCTTTCTTTCGTTGAGGAATTGTTACCGGAACAATCTCTTTCGCCAGGCGACCTGACTCTCTTGCTGCTGTAGCCTTTTGTTGTGACCACAAAGCAAATTGATCTTGCGCCTCACGCTCAATACCATATAATTCAACAAGGTTTTCCGCGGTTTGTCCCATTCCATCTGTCCCGTACAATTCTTCCATTTTCGGATTAACGAAACGCCAACCAAAGGAAGAGTCGTGCATTTTCGCGTCACGACCATAAGGCTTCGACACTTTAGAAATTACCCACGGTCCACGCGTCATGTTTTCCACACCTCCGGAAATGTACAGGTCCCCTGCTCCATCTTTGATTGCTCTGGCTGCATTAATTGTCGACGCCATTCCTGATGCACACAAACGGTTGATCGTCTCTCCTCCCACTTGCCATGGTAAGCCAGCCAGCAATCCAGCCATGCGTGCAACATTTCGGTTATCTTCTCCAGCCTGATTGGCACAACCAAATAACACATCTTCGATTTCCATCGGGTCAATGCTTGGATTTCTTTCCAGTAAGGTTTTGATTGTGTGGGCTGCTAAATCGTCTGGACGGACAGCTGATAATGTTCCACCAAAATTTCCAATAGGAGTTCTTACTCCATCAACAATATATACTTGTTTTGACATGTCAGTTTACGTTCGATAATTTGAACGTTAAAGTTAACAATTTTGCCATTGTTGAAAACTTCCATCTCGACTTAGGCACAAAGTTTGTAAATTGGAAACTCGAAAAAAGAAAAACCAAAACAAAACAATGAGTTTGAACAAACGATTGGTGTTTGCTTTCCTAACCTTAGCGATCAGTTCTTCATGCTACGCACAGCTAGAAGAACTAACAGCGGAAGAGCAAGCCTACAGAGATTCTATCAAGGCATTAAATGAAGATAACGCTGCTATTGCCAGTAGCCAGGAAGCGTATAACAGAGGAGTCGAATTATTTGGGCAGAAGAGTTACAGTGCTGCCATTAAAGAATTCGGAAAATCCATTCAGTTTGATCCGAAATTTACAGCGGCATATTACAACAAAGGAGTTGCGGAGAACAAAGCGGAGAAATATGATGCTGCGGTAAAATCACTGACAAAGCTTATCGAATTGAAGAGCGGTTATTCTAAAGCATATTTTCAAAGAGGTTTGAGCTATCAAGGCTTGAATCGATATGCAAAAGCTGAAGAGGATTACGAAAAATCAATCAAACTGGACGCTACAAACCCAAAAGCGTATTATAATTTCGGAACGCTCCGATTTTTACAGAAGGATTACGAAGGGGCAATCAAGCACTTCTCAAAAACAATTCAACTTGATAAAGAGAATGTCAATGCCTACAACGACAGAGGTTCATCTTACCGAATGTTAGGAAAGTATCCACAGGCTATTTCAGACTATGAAACGGCGATCACCAAGAATCCTAAGTTGGCATTTGTATTGAACAACCTAGGAACAACGAAATCCAAAAACAAAGACTTTACGGGTGCGCTTGCTGCGTTCAACCGAGCAATTTCAGTCGATGCCAACTTCCACCTTGCTTATAACAATCGTGGTGTCGTGCAAATGAATCAAGGTCGATTGGACGATGCAGAAAAAGACTTCAAAAAGGCTCTCGGAATCGAATCAGGTTACGCTCCAGCGGCATCTAACCTCAGTGCAATCTATTTCAAGAAGAAGGAATACAAAAAAGCATTAGATCACGCGAATAAAGCCATCAAGATGGACAAAAACAACGCCGCGGCGTATGTGAATCGCGCGAATGCAAAAGAAATGACACGCGACATGAATGGTGCGTGTGAGGATTGGCTCAAAGCAAAGGAATTGGGGTCAGAAGCTGGAAAGAAATACTATGCAGAGAACTGCGGAATCTAATTGAATCACATTATGAAATATTTACTTACATCAATTGCATTGGTGCTTGGATTGATGGCATCAGCGCAAAACGTTGAGTTCAAATCGGCCAACTTCAAAGATGACAAAGAAGGATTCAAGAAAGCCGTTGAAGCCATTAAAGCAGGTGACGAGTTCTTCGAATTAGGAAATAACGCCATTTTCGCCGTTCAGAGTCCAGGACTCAACTTCGAACTGGCCAAAAGAGAGTACGAAAAAGCGCAAAAATTCAACTCGAAGAATGCGGAATTGAACTATAAAATAGGTGTTTGTCACGCCAACAGTGCATATAGCGAAAAGTGCATCCCTTTCCTGAAAAAGGCGTTTGAACTAGACCCTGCGTGTAACCCATTTCTCGATTACTACTACGGATACGCACTCCAACTAGACGGAGACTTCACAGCCGCGAAAAAATCATATGAAAAGTTTGCCGCCAGCTACAAAAAAGCGGATGATTTCACAAAATTCGTGAGTAAGCGAAAAAAGGAATGTAAGGCGGCTATTGCTGCAACAGCAAGTCCAGTTCGAGCGTGGGTAGATAACGTATCTGAGTTGAACACACCTCAAAACGAATACGGTCCTTCTGTTTCAACAGATGGAGCAGAATTGATAATGACATCCAACCGACCAAACGGTCATACACCGAACGAAATCGGAGTATACGATGACGATATTTATGTTTCCTCAATTCAAGACGGAAAATGGTCGAAACCAAAAGCCATCAAAGGACCTGTAAATAGTGAAGCTGATGACGTTTCAAACAACTTAAGTTACGACGGAACGAAGCTCTTAATGCACCGCGTGGAAGATGGACAATGCGACATTTTTGAAAGTAAATTAGTCGGAGCTGATTGGACAGCGCCAACAAAACTTCAACCAGCCATCTCTTCAAAAAGAGCCAACGAGCGTTTCGCTTCATACAGCCCTGATGGATGGAGTATTTACTTCAATCGTGATAATGCGAACCGATCAACAGGATATGAAGTGATGTACAGTAGTATGCAAAGTAAGTTGAGAAAGGACTTCATGGCTGCGCAGATGATCTCTACGATTAATAGTAAGTTCAACGAAGGACCTATTTACGTTCATCTTGATGGAGAAACGATGTACATAGCTTCAGAAGGTGACGGTTCACTTGGAGGATACGACATCTTCGTTTCAAAGAACATTAACGGAACGTGGTCGAAGCCCAAAAACATGGGATACCCGATCAACACGCAGTATGACCATTTCTTTTTCTCAGCAACGGCAAATGGAAAGTACGCGTACATCGCGTCCAACCGATCTGGGGGAAGTGGAGGTTACGACATCTACAAAGTGACGTTCTGGGGACCAGAGAAAGAACCAGTAATGGCAACGGAAGATTATTTGTTGGCTTCTATCATCAACCCAATTGCTGATAATTCCATCGAGGAATC
>JBGCDF010000133.1:0-2703 GCA_045105095.1 Crocinitomicaceae bacterium
GCGGCAGAAAAGAAAGGTTTGACGATGCATAAAGGGAAACTGGAAGATCTCAATCTGGAATCCGATTTTTTTGATTTAATCATCGGTATTGAAGTCATTGAACACATCTCTGACCCTCACTTTTTCGTGAGAGAAATCCAACGAACGCTCAGAAAAGGAGGTGCGGTATACATTACCACTCCTAATTTCAATTCGTACTTAAGACGAAAGCTAAAGGGCCAATACGACGTCATTGAATACCCTAATCACCTGTCTTACTTTACTGTGAAGACCTTGAAATCACTTTTCACCAAGAATGGCTTCACTAAAAAGTCCATTGTGACCAGTGGAATAAGTCGAACACGATTGAAAACGAGCACTGGAAAGAGCAATCAAGCCTTTGTTTCTGAAACTTCCGACGACGAAATTTTGAGACATCGCATCGAGAAGAAATGGTATTTACGTGTGATTAAGAAACTTGCAAATGGATTCCTTAATGCGTTCCGATTGGGTGAAAGTATCAAGGCGACGTTCATCAAAAAATAGCGCTAAATTTGTGATATGTGCGGAATAACGGGCTTCATTGATTTCAATAAACGATCTTCAAAAGAGGAATTGGTTCGAATGACTACTTCACTGGCACATCGTGGACCAGATGGGGACGGAATTGAGCTCTTGGAAGGTCCGAATGCACAAATTGGTTTCGGACATCGTCGATTGGCCATTCTTGATTTATCGGATCACGGAAAACAACCCATGAAATTCGAGCATCTGTGGATTTGCTTTAACGGAGAGATCTACAATTTCAAAGAGATCAAAGCGGAGCTAACGAAATTAGGCCATCAATTCACAGGAACCTCCGATACGGAAATGATCTTACATGCCTATCTTGAATGGGGAGCGAAATGCGTCGACCGATTTATCGGGATGTTTGCCATTGTGATTTACGACATGAAAGATGAGCAAGTGTTCTGCCTTCGCGATCGAGCTGGAGTCAAGCCGTTCTACTATTATTGGAAAGATGGTTTGTTTCTTTTCGCATCAGAATTAAAAGCATTTCATGAGCATAAACGATTCGAGAAGCACATCGATCCGAGTGCAGTAGCCGCTTTCATGCAGTACGGAAACGTCCCCACCCCACATTGTATTTTCAAGCACTGCACCAAATTAATGCCGGGGCATTCGATGACCATTTCCTTATCTGATCAGAAGTTCTCTCAGCATAAATACTGGGATGTCTATGATTCGTACAATAAACCGAAATTGGACATTCCATACGAAGAGGCGAAGCGAGAAACGGAAAAAATCTTACAGTCAGCATTTGAATACCGCATGGTTTCCGATGTGCCCGTCGGTGTATTTCTGAGCGGAGGATTCGATAGTGTTGCGGTGACATCCTTACTCCAAAAGGATCGAACAGAAAAATTAAAAACGTACACCATTGGTGTTCCTGATATTGGATTGAACGAAGCACCTTATGCGAAAGATATTGCGAAGCACTTGGGAACAGACCACACAGAGTTCACCTGTACGCAGAAAGAAGCGCTCGAAATGATTGAAGAACTACCCTTCAACTTTGATGAGCCCTTTGCTGATTCTTCCGCCATCCCTACTACTCTTGTCAGTAAAATGGCGAGAAAAGATGTTACGGTGGCTTTGAGTGCTGACGCTGGAGATGAAATTTTTGCTGGGTACAACCGCTACGACTACATGCAGCGTTATGGTGAACGTCTGAGTAAAATTCCAGGCTTCATGCGCAAAATGGCAGCGGCAACCATGAATAGGGTTCCGTCGAATGCTATTCCAATTTTCAAGAGCAAGTACAATTTCCATAATCGCTACGAAAAGTTGAAAATGGTACTGCGCGATCCTTCCGATCATAACATCATGCTAAGTTTGAGTCAGCAGTTTACCGATGCCCAAATGAAGAAGATGATGGATGCGGAGTACGACATTCTTCAAACAGCATACGCCAACGACGCTTTGGACAGAACTACCAATTCATCACTCGGCTATATGATGGCAGTGGATTATCAAACTTATCTGGTAGATGACATTCTTCAGAAAGTCGATCGATCTACCATGACTGTCAGTTTAGAAGGCAGAGAACCCTTTTTGGATCAACGAATAATTGAATTCGCAGCACAACTGCCTGATAAGTACAAATACCACGAAGGTGTCAAAAAGCGCATTCTCCGCGACATCGTTTATCAGTATGTTCCAAAGGAAAAGATGGATCGACCCAAAATGGGATTTGCCATTCCAATTGCTGATTGGATGATGAATGAACTGCGGCCGTTGGTAGAAGAATTTGTATCAGAAAAAAACATCAAAGAGCAAGGAATTTTAAACTGGGAAGAAGTAGCAAAATTGAAAAAAGCGTTCTTCTCTGGAAAAAAGGAATACGACTTTAAGATTTGGTACTTGTTGATGTTCCAGATGTGGTATGCGAAGTGGATGGGATAAGTAATTAGGCTTCGGCTCGATAAACTGGACTTCGGCTCCGCTCAGTCCTCTGACGTTGTGAGTCGAGGGCTGAGCGAAGTCGAAGCGCGAAATAAGATGTACAAAACGTTGTAAACCTCATCGTTAATAAATCCCTCAAATCATTCTCAAAATAGCCTTCAAATGATCATTCAGATTCATTATATTTGCTCGACTTCAAAAACGAGTTCATGAAATACAAACGCATACTTCTGAAACTGAGCGGTGAATCTTTAATGG
>JBGCDF010000134.1:0-3942 GCA_045105095.1 Crocinitomicaceae bacterium
ATTCAATTCAATTTTCGAACTATCTTTGAACAATGGATTTCAGTACGATAAAGGCATTGCACATCATCTTCGTAGTAAGTTGGTTCGCAGGGCTCTTCTATATTGTTCGCTTGTTTATTTATCACACTGAAGCTCAAGACAAAGGAGAAGACGAAAAACGCATCCTATCCAACCAATTTGAAATAATGGAAAGTCGCTTGTGGTGGATCATCACTACTCCAGGCATGGTCCTAACATTCGTATTCGGAACATGGATGGTCATTCTCAATTATGAATACTACCTCAGTGCGCCATGGATGCAACTAAAATTTGCGTTCGTCGGTGTGCTACTGATTTACCATTTTGTCTGTCAAAAGATACTATTTGACCTCAAAAAAGGGGTATACAAATGGAAATCGAACGGTTTACGCTTATGGAATGAATTGGCGACGCTTTGCTTGGTGGCTATTGTTTTCCTAGTAGTATTAAAAGATGGATTGAATTGGATCAAAGGTACCGTTGGTTTCTTCGCTGTTGCCATCGGGTTGATGGTCCTGATTAAACTTTACAAACGAATTAGAAGCACTGATCAGTCATCCCGATAACTATCGGGGGAAGGATCAAGACATCGAACAACAGTTCGATATAAATTATTTAAAATAACAATATATGTACACGAACTTACTCGTCGAAACGAATGGACAAATCGCAGAAATTACGATTAACCGACCAAAGCAACTGAATGCTTTAAACAAAGAGACAATTGCAGAATTGCATCAAGCATTGAAAGCAGCTGACGAGGATGCGGGAATCGGAGTGATCATCCTTACAGGATCGGGAGAAAAAGCGTTCGTTGCTGGAGCAGATATCAAAGAGTTTGCGGATTTCTCAATTGTTCAAGGAGGAGAGTTGGCACAAAATGGACAAGTAATTTTGTTTGATTTCATCGAGAATTTGTCCACTCCTGTGATCGCTGCTGTAAATGGTTTTGCACTCGGTGGAGGATTAGAATTGGCGATGGCTTCTCACATGCGCGTAGCATCTTCAAACGCTCGTGTTGGTTTGCCGGAAGTAAGCTTGGGAGTGATTCCAGGGTACGGAGGTACGCAACGTTTGGCTCAACTCGTTGGACGCGGAAAAGCAAACGAATTAGTATTTACAGCCGGAATGATGAAAGCAGATGACGCTCTTCAATGGGGGCTTGTGAACCACGTAGTAGAGCAGCCAGAGTTGATGGATAAAGCGCGCGAGATCGCAGGAAAGATCTTAAATAATTCTGCTTCGGCAATTGCATCGGCTATTCGCGCAGTAAATGCAAACTTCCAAGATGGAGTGAATGGATACGAAGTAGAAATCGAAGAATTCGGTAAGTGCTTCGGAACGGCAGATTTCAAAGAAGGAACAATTGCATTCTTAGAAAAACGCAAAGCAAACTTCAGAAAGTAATTTGAATCCACTAAAAAGTTTACTCGGGCAGACAGCCATTTATGGGTTGCCAACAATTGTTGGTCGACTGCTTAACTACTTTTTAGTTCCGCTTTATACTGCGCCAGATGCGTTCACACCAGCCGAGTATGGAACCTTATCTGAGCTTTATGCGTGGGTTGCATTTTTAATCATCCTGCTTCCTTTGGGGATGGAAACGGCGTTTTTCCGTTTTATCAATTCGAAGGACAATAAAGATGAGGTTTTTAGAAACAGCTTCTTAACCGTCATCGTCTTCAGTTCCTTGTTCTTTGTGGTGATGTTCTTTGCCAGTCAGGGGATTGCCAACGGATTGGGATATCCAGATCACAGCGAGTTCGTTACGACGCTCGTACTGGTGGTTTGTATCGATGCGATTACCGCGCTTCCTATGGCAAAGCTTCGAGCGAACAATGAGGCCAGGCGTTTTTCGATTATTCACTTTAGCGCTATTGTTGTCAATATTGGACTCAACTTAATTATCATCAAAGTACTCTTTGATGGAATAGATGCGATGACCGCTGTTTGGTTTATTTTAATGGCAAATGTGTTGGCTTCTGCGGTAAAAATCATTGGAACATATCAAGAATTCTTGAGTGTGAAATGGAAATTCAACAAGGAATTAGCGATCGAAATGTTGAAGTATTCCTTTCCACTTGTGATTGCAGGTTTCGCAGGAATCATTAATGAGACCTTGGACCGTGTGATGATGAAGCCACTTTTAATAAAAGCAGGAAATACAGATGTGTACGCAAGGACTCAGGTCGGAGTATATAGCGCTTGCTATAAACTGGCAATGATCGTTACCATCTTTTTACAAGCATACCGATACGCGGCGGAACCTTTCTTTTTCTCTCAATCTAAGAACAAAGATCGAAACAAGATTTACGTGAAAGTGATGAATTATTTCATCGCGGGAGTATGTTTGGTATTCCTCGGTGTAACCTTGAATATTGACATTTTCAAGCACTTCATTCGTAGCGAAGAATATTGGGTAGGTTTAGGAGTTGTTCCGATTTTACTCGTCGCAAATGTCTTTTTGGGGATTTATTACAACCAATCTATTTGGTATAAGTTGAGTGGGCAAACACGTTTTGGAGCTTACATCGCAGCGGGTGGAGCAGCGCTTACGCTACTTATCAATTTCATATTTATCCCGATTTATGGTTTTTGGGCGAGCGCTTGGGCAACATTGATCGTTTACGGACTCCAAATGGTCGCTTCGTATATGCTGGGTCAGAAGTATTATCCGATCAAATACAACCTTAGAAAATTCGGACTTTACTTCGGATTAGCACTTTTCTTGTTCTTTATTACTTATTGGATAGATATGGATCCTGGCGAGTTTACGTGGTCAAAGTTTTTCTTCCACAACGCGCTCATTTTATCCTATATTTTCGTCGTTTGGTTTATAGAGAAACCAAGCGTTTCTAAGAAGTGAAGGTTCAGATTACATTGATTCGTTCGAACAATGTTTCGCGGTAGTTCTTTCCGATTGGAATTTCATGTTCTTGAATGAAGATGGTATTGTTGGCAATGGATTCAATTCTATCCAACGCAATAATATAAGATCGATGAACACGAAGAAAGTGCTGTTTGTTCAACATCTCTTCTAACGAAGTTAGTGATTTCCGAAAAACGTTTTTGCCCTCCTTTGTGTGCAGATGCGCGTACTCCCGATAACTTTCAATGAATAAGATCGATTCAACATCGACTTTCATGATTTTGTGCTCGCCACGAACGAAAAACGAATTAGTTGTGGTGATTGTTGGACTCGGTCGATTCCCCTCATTGCGAATAAGCGCTTTTGAAACAGCTCGTTCGAAATCTTCATAGCGAACGGGTTTTAGCAGGTAGTCTACAACATCCCATTGAAAACCAATAAGGGCATATTCAGGATGAGCAGAAATTAGGATTACCAATGGTTTTTTTTCCAGTTTAGCGAGTAAATCAAACCCGGTTAAATGAGGCATTTGAATATCGAGAAAAAGTAGATCGATATCTTCAGATTCCAGAATGGAAAGAGCCTCAAGAGGATTATTCAAGGAGTAAAGTAGGTTCAGGCTGTCAGTCTGATTCACGTAGGCTTCTATCAAATCTGTTGCGAAAGGTTCGTCGTCAAGTATTAAACAATTCATACGGGGTTGATTTCTATTATTAGTTCTACATTATAGCTTGTCTCGGTTCGATCAATTCTCAATTCATGTTTGTCAGGTAAAAGTAACTCCAATCGTTTTTGTACATTCTCGATACCAATTCCACCGGGCTCATCAGATGCTTCGGAAGTCTCATCCCAGCTATTCGACAACTTAAAGTGTAACTTGCTATTACTTAAAGTAGCTTCTCCCTTTATCCATCCTTTCGAATTTAACGAATCCCAATTACCATGTTTAAACGCGTTTTCAATAAATGGGACTAGTAACAATGGGGGTATTTCGTAATCTCCCGTAATTCCCTTGGCATCAAATTGAACCGTGGATTTATCTTTTTGTTTAATGG
>JBGCDF010000135.1:0-4032 GCA_045105095.1 Crocinitomicaceae bacterium
CTCAAATGGTGATTCCTTCATTTAGTTCTTTGAGCTAATTCAACATTATGATCATAATTAGACCTCATTCTATTCCATAATCGTTTGTGTTCGATCAGCGAAGCTAAAACCTGAAATTCAACACTGACAAGGCTAGACGAACTGCCGCGTGGATTACATCCAGCGTCAGGCCTTACATTGATGAATTTCAGGTCTTGATCGGGCTTAAAAACACACGATTATGGAAGCACGTTTAGAAGAAACTGAAAGAAACACTGGGAATTTATTTCGTTCATTGTTCATGATTCAGACATTATTCAATCAGTACAATCAGGGAGACTTGAGTTATTCCTCAGAATTAAATGAAATTTCCGTACTCATTGACGAGTTGATCAGCAAGATGGTTGAGGATTATGAAAAACTGCAATTTGATTAGATCAGGATTGATCTTTGGGAGCTCTTTCTAGAGAGCGTATCGGATATTCAGGATCATCACCTGGTTTCCACGCCCGTGTCATCTCTCGCTTACCTGGCGGTCCAGGCAGAGACTCTATCTCAAATCCAATTGATTTCAAATCTCGTTTGAATTGCCCATTTGCACAATAGGTTACAAGCGCTCCTCCATTTTGCAATCCATCATACATTTTTTGCAGAATTTCTGGTTTCCACATTTCAGATTGCGCTCTGGGACCAAAGGCATCAAAGTAAATCAGATCATATTTCCCAGGATGCAAGGTATAATCTTGAATTTTCTCGTGAATCTTAAGTAGCGTCATTCCGTGTCTAAGCGATTCTTTCTTCCCCCAAGGACAACGCGTCATTTTGTCGAAGTATACTTTGTATTCTTCACCTACCATGTCGCAATAACGCATCTTGCCCATATCATCTTTCGAAACTGGGTAGGCCTCTATTGAGTCGTAATTAAGATAGGAATGAATGTTGTGTTTCATGGACAAAAGTGCATTCAATCCAGTGCCATAGCCGACTTCAAATACATTCACTTCTAGCCTCCATGAACTGTCAATTGCATGAAGTCCATTGCGAATAAATACATGTTCAGCTTCCTGAATTGCTCCATGCGTTGAATGATATGTCTCATCCATGTCAGGCAAATAAATGGTTGAAGAACCATCCGACGTTTTAATGATTTCTCGTTTCACATGTCTAAGTTAACAAGAGATTTGCAGGAAGAAGACTCCTTTTGGCTAATAAATTACCAGTTCATCGAGGAAAAGCCAACTAGGTTGTCCCGGACTTTCGTGCCATTCAGGAAGCTTTCCATAAGATTTGACCGTTATTTTGATGTACCGCGCTTCGAATTTTGAATCTATTAGAAAGAGATCCATTCGTGCAGACCTGATGCCATCGGTTCTATTGAATTCAGTAGTTTTTACTTGCTTCATGGATCCAATTGATTTTCCCGCTTCGACTTTTATTTCACTTGGAAAGAACACCCATGATCGAACGTCTTCGAGGGAATGTATGGCTATTCCATTTATCGACTTTACCTCTTCCAAGTCAATAACAATCTGCATATCCTTCCCGAAGTAGCCTAGCCATTTTTCATCCGAAATCGCCGCAGTACCAAATTTATTGTCGCTAAGTTCTTGTTCCGAAGCTCCGCTGTACTGTTCGTCAGGAGCAGTTTTTCTGACAATTGAATACCCTAGATCGGGAGATACCACATACGAAGATTCGAAGATATCACTTGGTTCCCAGCCCTCCAGAAACGCCCTTGCCTTGATACGACTTGTTTTCTTGAGTACAGATTTTTTCGTTAGTAACTCCGAAGACTCCGTCGGTTCAGCTCCATCCGTCGTAAAGTAAATTTTCGCTGTAGGGAAAACATTCGCTAGAGGAATAGCATCTCCCTTTGAAAGAAGAATCTGCTCCGTTGTTGTATACGGAGGTGCAATTTTTTGTTTTGGAAACCCCTTTCCGGGATCATCAAAAATGACATCTACACCTTTATTCAAACGCTTGATTTTCTTGATTTCACTTTCCGAAAACGAAGAATTCCAGAGAAATAGCTTTTTCAATGCTTTCATCTCACTGAAAACCGCTACTCCATCTTTTTCTACGGTCGCACCATATAGGTTTAGTTCCTCTAGGTATTCTAACTCTGAAAGCACTTCTAAGTGATTTTTAGACACTTCGCAATGATCCAGTTTCAGATTTTGCAACTGTTTACATTCCACCACCCAATCGATGATATCATCATCTAACTGAGTATTCCCCAAATCTAACTGAGTAATATTTGGCAGTAGGTCTTCCAATTGATTGAAGTCAGATGCTTTAACTTCCTTATCCGAAAAATTCACGGAAATCCAAGAACTTTCAGGGCCATTACTTTGTATTCTAACTCCATTTTCGATCGCCATGGCAAGCACCTCATCATCTGGCTTTTCAATTCCTAATAAATCAATTGGATCCTTAGAAAATTGTTCTTTCAATCGAAGCTTCATTTCCTCAGACATGTTGGAATTATCCACTTTTACACTGTAGACTCCTCCAGCAGTGTACCACCAACAAAGAATTTCCCGTTCTTGATCCGTTAACTGCACTTTCCCTTTTGGCGGCATGTGGAGTTCTTCTTCCAATTCCAAATTGATAACTGCACATAAGTTTGCTTCGTTGGACGACTCGAAAATTGAACCTCGGTTTCCTCCTTTCATTATCGCGACAGAATCCGTCAACATCAAGCCTCCTTTCTTTTTACTCGGATTGTGACAGGAAACACAACTCGCGTCGATTATCGGTTTCACCACATTATCCCAAACGGTGGCATCTTCGTAAGCAACGAACTCCCCTACAACGGCTGTGTTCGCACTTGTATTCGTTAGATTTTCCGTAAGAAATCCTTCTCCATGGGTCAGCGAGCCGCCATAATGACCAGTTACGATCAATAGAATAAGTTGAATAGAGAAAATCCCGAAATACAGCTTTCGACGGTCGGATCGCGCCAATACATACGTTACAATTGCGCATGCAGTAGTTACTATTCCCAACCATTGATGCCACTGAACCAACTCTGGCTCATAACCACCTTGACTTTTCAGAATCCATCCGCTTACAGAGGCGAATAAAGCACTTAGGACTCCCAGCACAATCACAAATCGTATGGATGCTTGATCAAAATTTGCCTTGTTCAATCGAACTAAAACTTCCATCAACCATGCACAGGCGAGCAATCCAATTGGGAAGTGCAGGACAATTATGTGCCAACGTCCTACGTTGTTCATTACCCAATTATACACCGGTTCGATAAATACCACTGCAAGGAGCAGCGAAATGGCAATCGCCAATACTATGATAAGTTTCTTTTTCACTTTACAATCAATTCATCGATGAACACCCACGCTTTTTTGCCGCTTCCAGGATGACTTTCTGGCAAGGTATCAGTATAGATAGTTACCGTATACTCCACTTTTCCTCTGGCTTTATCAATTTCCAGCAATCGAAATTCTTTTTTTGGATAAGTTATCTTCTGATCTGCGTAAGCCATTACATACCTAGTCGAACTACTCCTTGTACCATCTTCAAAACGCATGGCAATTTTAACGAGCGCTGGCGGTAGAATCCAAGCATTATAATCCCTCAATAGAACCAAACCTATTTCTTCAATACCTTGATTAGAGGTAAATTCAAACACAATGGAGTCTGAATCGTAACCGACCCATTGCGGATCAGTATATGATTTAGAAGCTCCTACTCTATTCGTTATTTCTCCGTTTGACTCAGGGTACTTCTCCGAGGGTTCTGTTTTTCGCACAACGTTATCCAGCTGTATACCATTTTTTACGAGCATTTCCGAAACATGATCACTCTCCAAAAAAGCACCGCCCATTACAAAAGCCTCCATTTTTGATGTCTCCGAAACGAACACCGGACTCTTGTAAAGAACAGGTGTATTCTTATTCAATGAGAACATTATTTTAGCATCACTATCACCAAAGAAAAGCTCTATTCTTGCAGAATCCGTGAACAGACATGAGTCGATTGAGATGATTGGAGGAGACCACTTTATCTCTTCCTGAGAAAACATACTCGCAG
>JBGCDF010000136.1:0-2712 GCA_045105095.1 Crocinitomicaceae bacterium
GTACGTATTCCCATCAATCCAAGTATAGGAGTCACACGCGGTTTGAGTGTCCGTTCCAGTGGATGAGTTGGTGATCGTTAGGTTGGGGGTAACAGTAGAGTCACCTCCCTGAGAATTTGTCAGTATATGTGTTGCTGAAGAATTGGAATTGGTGTACGTATTCCCATCAATCCAAATGTAAGAGTCACACGCGGTTTGAGTGTCGGTTCCAGAGGATGAGTTCGTGATCGTTAGGTTGAGGGTAACAGTTGAGTCGCATCCTTGAGAATTTGTCAGTACATATGTCGCCGAAGAATTGGAATTGGTGTACGTATTCCCATCAATCCATGTGTAAGAGTCACACACGGTTTGGACATCTGTTCCTGATGTAGGTTGATTCACAATCATTGTAATACTATTGCTTGTTGCTGAGGATGACGTAGCACATGGATCATTACTCGTCAGTTCGCAGGTAATGACATCTCCTGATAGTAAGCTGGAGCTCGAATACGTGATGGCATTAGCTCCAACATTTACACCATTTTTCTTCCATTGATAGATCGGGCTTGAACCACCATTGGTAGAGGTCGCAGTAAAAGTCACTGTCGCTCCTGCACAAATCGTATCTCCTGGAGAACTTGAAATAGCGATGGTCGGTGTATTTGGAACACACTGTCCAAGTTTAAGAGTGAAACAATCAATGCTTGAAGATGTTGGCGTCATGTTGAAAACACCCGCGCTAGGATCGAAGTCAGAGGTGGTGTTAAAAAAACCTGTTGCATAAACGTTATACGAATCATCAATAACAATCCCAGGGCCGTCATAGCCCGATATTTGTAGCCCCATACTAACTGCCCAATCAAACGTTCCTGTATTGGAAAGTTTACAGATGTAGAAGTCTGAGGTATTTATCGAAGTCAGATTGAAGGTTCCTGCTCCTGGGTCAAAATCAACGGTGTTTCGGAACATCCCATTTAAATAGACATTTTCGTTATCATCCAACACAAGGGCTACACTGAAATCATTTGAAGATCCTCCAATTGTTTGAACCCAACCAAAAGCTCCAGCTGTATCAAACTGAACCACGAAAATATCTGCGAATCCGTTCGAAGTTTTATTTGAAACCCCTGTTCCAGGATCGAAATCAATGGTATTTTGAAACTCACCGCTAATGTAAACTTTTCCATTATCACTCCCTGCAATGGAATACGCCCCATCGGCATCTGCTCCACCCATTCGATGCGCCCAATTAAAGTTACCTGAAGTATCCAGTTTACAAATAAAGATGTCTGCATCTCCAGCCGATGTAAGATTAAATGTTCCTGCATTCGGATCGAAATCAACAGTGTTCCTAAAGTATCCTGTAAGGTAAATATTGCCTGAATCATCCGTAGCGACACCATGTCCAATATCGATACCTGATGCGCCAATTTGTTTGGCCCAAACAAAATTACCATTCGCGTCTAGTTTGCTTACAAAGATATCCGCATTGGACCCTGTGGATGTTATGTTGAACACCGCTGGACTTGGGTCAAAATCTACTGATCCTGAAAAGTTTCCAACAGTGATAACATTTCCTTGATTATCGATGTCTATTTCTATACTATTTGCATTATTTGTACCCGTGTTTTTCGCCCAAATAAAATCACCTTGTGAACTTAACTTGCAAACGTAAGCGTTCAAACCTCCTGTTGAACTAATGTTAAACGTAACAGTCGGACTCGGGTCGAAGTCACATGTACCGTTAAAATTTCCTGAAACGAATATGTTTCCAAAATCATCAACATGAATACTGTTTATGGCAGAGCTGTTTGAACATAGAAAGGATTTAGCCCAGACAAAATTGCCTGACGCATCTAGTTTAGTAATGAAGGCGTTAGTTTGATTTCCACTCGAACTGGAGGTTAAAGAAAATACACCGGGACCTGGATCAAAGTCTACGGTACCTCGAAATTTTCCTGAAGTATACGTGTTTCCAGTACTGTCAAAATCAATAGCAGAGCCAAATTCGAAATTAGAGCCATTAAACTTTTTAGCCCACTCGAATGAGGGTGCTTGCGAAAACGTAATCAAACTAAAAAGAAGGGAGAGTGAAATAAGGATTAGTCTCATGGAAATATTAGGTTTGTTGTGGGATGCAAAAATAGCCTTTTGCAACTAATATGCATGTAGATTCATAATCTTAATGTGTTTAAAGCCAGCTTACGTCGAATAAAAAAGTCCCGATTCTAGAAGAATCGGGACCCAATATTTCAATTATCTAGTCTTTCAGACTTTTCAATCTTACTACGAGCGATTCGCGATATTTACATAATCACGCTCCGTTTCTCCTGTATAAATTTGACGTGGACGACCAATTGGCTCTCCATTGTCTCTCATTTCTTTCCATTGCGCGATCCATCCTGGAAGACGCCCTAATGCGAACATTACTGTGAACATCTCAGTTGGAATTCCGATAGCTCGGTAAATGATTCCAGAGTAGAAATCTACGTTTGGATATAAGTTACGCGCTTTGAAGTACTCATCTTCCAATGCTACCTGCTCAAGACGCTTTGCAATCGCTAACATAGGATCATCAATTCCCATCTTCGCCAATACATCATCACATGCCTTTTTAATAATAGTAGCACGTGGATCGAAGCTCTTGTATACACGGTGTCCGAATCCCATTAAACGGAATGAATCATTTTTGTCCTTCGCTTTCGCAACCCACTTATCAACATCTCCACCATC
>JBGCDF010000137.1:0-3267 GCA_045105095.1 Crocinitomicaceae bacterium
GAGTTCTGAATTCGTGCGTAATATTCGCGTACAGTTTTCCTTTTACAGCATCCATCTGTTTGATGTGCTCGGCGTATGCTTTTTCTTTTCTTCTGATAGAGAGCATCTTGTTTACTGCCCAGATCAGCGTAATTCCCAGGAGTATCCAAATGGTATATGCCCACCATGTCGCCCACCAGAAGGGAAGGATGGTGAATGTATAGGCATGTGGTTCGCTCCAAACCCCATTTACTTCGGAAACCTTCGCGTATATGGTGTAAGTTCCAGAAGGAACACTTCGGTAATTGATCGTGTTTTCGGATGAGGGAATACTCCAATCTTTGTCAATTCCATCCATGAAATAGCTGAACTTTAAATTCGCCGAGGATTTCGCGCCGCGCGCCGAATAGATAAACTTAAGGTCGTTAATGGTGGGAGGGAGGGACAGCTCTTCAGGACAATTGACAAATGGAATGACTTCTTTAAAACGAGCGTCGGCTAAATCCACTTGATTTACTCCTTCCGTATACCAATGCTTGCCGTTTTGAATGGTATCCTGAAGCGATTTAAAATCGATTTGGTTATTGATCAAATTGAGGTCTTCCAAGGAAATTTTAAGTGGAGCATGATTCAGAATAGCTTTCGGATTTGGAAGCATCAACGCCATTTGATCACTTCCCCACCATAATTGCTTATTTCGGTCGATGATGCCTGAATTTGCATAGAATTCAGCTCCTTTCAATCCATCGAGATCACAGTAGGTTTGAATACTGTATTTTCTGGCATGCTGTGTATCGGGAATGAGTACGTTCAGGCACTTGTCAGCACCGAGCCAGATGTTGTTTTCGGCATCTTCGGTGATGGTCCAAATGGCATTACTCGAGAGGCCATCTTCTTCGGTGATCTGTGTGAAACTTTCGCCATCGTATCGATTAATGCCGTTGTCACTTGTTCCAATCCACATGCTGCCATCACTATGAAGCATGAGCGATACAGCGTGATTACTACTTAAACCATCTTCCGTTGTATAAGATGTAAAGCGAGTACCATCGTATTTTTTTACTCCGCCATTCTCTAAGGCGATCCATAGATTGCCTTGAGCATCCTTTTTCAACGCACGAATGTTGGCCGGTTGTTTTTCATCAAAAGGATAATGCGTGAATTTCTGACCATCATATTTAACAAGCCCTTTGGTTCTGGTGCCAATCCAAATGGCGTGATCTTTATCTTCCTCCAAAGCGAAAACATGAAAGTCCTGACCATTAAAGCAATTCATTCGGGTAACCGTTGGAGTGGTGCTGTTGATATTTTCAATTTTATAGACTCCAAAATGTACCGTTCCTACCCAAATGTTGCCATTCGAATCTTCTAATAATGAACGGATGGATATTTCTTTTCTGCCCGGAATCAAGTCGATATACGTGTGCTTATTTCCATCGTATTTGTAGAGTCCAAAACCATGTGATCCTAGCCAGATGTTTCCCGTTTTGTCTTCCAGAATAGCAGATATGTTTCCACCCTTTTTTAACTCGTCAAACTTGAAGTGCTTGAACCCTTTCGGATTGTAGCGCTGAATTCCTTGTCCTGCATGACTCAGCCAGATATTTTCAAATTGATCAATGTAAAGCGGACGGGTAGATGTGAATACAGGCGTATTGTCTGTGGTTAGCGTCAAATAGCGATCATTTATGGAGCAAATGGCCATTTTCCGTTGCTCAGTAGCCAATACGAAGTCGCTGCGAATGGTTAGGGTGTTTCTTACGTCGTAATCAGGCAGGAATTTGACAGGGTAGATGTGCAGGGAATCATTCTTTAGAACGGTAATCCCGCTACCAGTAGCGACAATAAGTCCTCTTTCATCTTCTATTACAGGGTGGCATAAGTTGTTTTCGGATTGCTCTTCAATGGCGAAATACTTCATTTGATCCCCTTCAATAAAGCAGAGACCGCCAAGTGCACTTAACCAAAATTGACCAGATTCATTTTCTTTGATAATAACATTGAGATTCCGCAAATTTTGAAATCGGTAGGGGAAACAAGTAAATGTTTCACCGTCAAAACGGATGATTTGCGTCTCTGATTTTAACCAAATATTTCCTTTTTTGTCCGTATGTACGATGCCCAA
This sequence comes from Crocinitomicaceae bacterium, assembly GCA_045105095.1. Taxonomy (GTDB): domain Bacteria; phylum Bacteroidota; class Bacteroidia; order Flavobacteriales_D; family Crocinitomicaceae; genus UBA4466. The sequence continues at coordinate 2,105 of JBGCDF010000137.1, forward strand.
ATACTGTTCGCCGAGATTTAAACCAGCACCTTCTTTGTATTCGTAAAAATACGTTCCGTCGAATTTTGTCAGTCCACCGAATCCACCAAAGGTCATCCACAGATTACCGTCGAAATCCTCTGTAATGGCACCAATTCCCCTGTGTCGATCTGCGTCCACAAACGGATAATACTGGAAAGAATGTGTATTATAACGCGTCAATCCACGGCGACTTCCGAACCAAAAGTATCCTCTGCTATCCTGAAAAATGGAAGAAACAAAAGCAGATTTTAATCCTTGGGAGAGACCGAGTTTTCGATAGCTTAATTTTTCATGAATTTCATCTTGGAATGGAAGTGCAGGAAGAATTTCGGGTTGTTTATAACTCACTTCAGGACGTCCTAGCTTACGCATAGAAATAGGAGGGAAGTTATTACGTCCATAGCTGATCTTTTTGGGCGAACCTAGAGCGATCGTTTTGGTCTTTGGGTAGTATTTCGTATTCAATTGCGGTTCTATCAGAACTTCGCCCGTTTGAATCGTTCGAGTCGTCAACTGTGCATGTTCGGTGGGTATTGGCTTCCCATCAATAAATTGACTTTTACTTGTACTAGACCTTGTTCCAGAAGCGCCCGTTAACTCAATTTTCTTAGACGGTGTGTCTGGTGGAATCGAATTGATGGACGTTGAATCACATGCCACAAATAATAGTGATAGAATTCCAAAAGCGATCAACGCAATTTTAAACATAGCTGTGTGGTTGAATCCGTTAAGTGTTCTCAAAAATATAGGTTTTATTGAGAAAAAAGCGGGATACTAAAGTATTGTGAAATAAATAGATGGAATAGTTACTAATGTGCGAACATTGAAGCTGAGTAAAAAAGGGTAATTGGTGTGGAACAAATGGAATAATGAAATTCCCTGAGAATTTGTTATTCAGTTGAATGATCTTCCGAACTGAAGTAATATCGCGAAGTTAAGGAACCGTTCGAGCTACACTCCAAATTCAGCCAGTTGTTCTCTTACCCAATTCACATTCATTCTATCCTTATGTTCAAACCATTCTTGACGATAATCGGAATTGTCAACTGCATGTTTGAAATGCCGAAATGGTTTCGGACGATTAATTATATCCATCAATTTCACCTTAAATTTATGGGGTCAAGTTGATCGACAAACTCAGC
>JBGCDF010000138.1:0-3110 GCA_045105095.1 Crocinitomicaceae bacterium
AAGATTATCCAGTTAATAGGTTATACTTCGTAACGTAACCTGAGGTATTCAGTTCAGTTACATTGTCAACTCCAGAATCAGGGTTTAAGTCTACTGTACCTGAAAAGGTCCCACAAGTGTAAAGTTCATTAGAACTGACATGTCTTGCAGAAGAAGAGGTACAAATCGCAGTCCCCGACCCACCTGTCCCCCAGGTGCTTACAGGATGGATTTGAGATGTTGACAAGTATGGATTCACAGACATTAACAGCCCGCAAAATACAATTTTTAAATTAGTGGTTGTATTTGTTTCGAAATAGTTCTTTGTGGTCCCTAATACTATTCAAACTTTTTCTTGATTACATGATAGACTTCTTCTGTCATCGCGTCACGAACATAAATGATAACGTGTACGTTGTCGGCGTTATATGCATCAGGGAGTTTGTATGCGTAGTTGAAGTAGTACTTCCCATTGGCGTCAAGATTTTCAGTATCTACGAGTTGACCAAAAGTCGAACCATCAATACTTTCTCGGAATATATCACGGTGAACATAATCTAGATCATATTTATCGAAAGGCGATGGTTCAGGAAATGTTCCAGATGGAAATTCTTGCGCAGCAACTATAGAGTCTTCCAATAAGTGTACAACTATCCTTAAATCATTCGTTAAACTAGCGTCAAGTACATCAATTTCAGTATGTAAAAAGAATCCTCTGGTAGAAGGGTAATAGTTCTTCTCAGCTTGAATGTTCACCTTTAGATCATTCGCTGCTATCATTGAGTTCGTCGAGGCTTCCCACTGTTGTGCTTGTGTTACAGGAAAGCTATTTCCTTGATCTTTTCTACTAATCGTACCGAAAGGATTTCCTACAAAAGGTGATCCTGGCCAATCATTCCCAAACTTTTTACCGATACTAAATGCTTCTTCATTTGTGAAATCAGTTATGAAATATGGTTGAGCTATTTGCTGAAAAGCCTCCATCTGTCCTGAAGCCCCAGTATGTATAGCTGAAACGATAACCCTTCCTGGATTATCAAGTTCAAGTTGATGTGCTAACTCTGCCGCTGCGGGACAAAAGATACATTTGTGTCCTGTAAAATCTTCAAGAAGTATATTCCGATTAATATTTGGATTATCCAAAAATGTAGGCCACTCAGTAGCAGCATAATCCGAACTGTCTCCATTTGGATACAATTCATTCCAATCTCCTTGTGGACCAGAATCCGGGTAGGGGTTTTCTACTTTATCACAAGATAAAAGACTAAAAACCGTAATTCCTGAGATAAATAAAAGCTTTTTCATAGTTCGTTGTTATTAGAAACTTTGAGTAAATGATAATGTTAAACCGTTTGATGCTGGGACGAATCGACATACACCTCCCACACAGAATAATCCTGCTCTTTGACGTCCATAACCTACACTAATACGTGTTGCTCCTTTGATATAACCAAAGGTACCATATAAATAATGTAAGCGCAAAGCCTCACTTGAGTTACCATAGTTGTATTGATCCATGATACTAAAGAACCAGTTAGGCGACACGTTGTATTCAATAACCGCAGTTGCCCAATTCCCTTGGTCTTTTGGATCTCCATTCTTGTCATCATTGATAAACAATGCTTGAAGTTCCCATCGAATTGAATGTTTTCTGTTGATTTTGTAACGCCCTTCAATTACTCCAATATTTGACCGAATAATTCCCGTGGCACCATCCGTAACTTTAGCAACATCATTGTTCAATGCTATGTTGAAGTAGCTTACCTTCAACGAAAACTTCTTGCTGAACTTACGTTCGATATTAATATTGAAATCACTCCAGTAGAGACTGTCACTTACATCAAATAATCCTGTTCTATATGCAACACCTGTAGAGTCAGCAATTGGATTGAATCCTTCAGTTCGCTGATTTGGGCGAAATGCCGTTGAGTAATTTGCGTTAATTGAAGTTCCGTACTTCCCTCCTAACTTCGAACCTTTCTTAATTGTGTACAATATTTCTCCTTGAAATGCTGTTTCACCCACTGGTTGTGTTGCGTACGGGTAAAGTGAAGCGACGAGGTTGTAAGTATGTGTCTTATTCATCGCTGGTAGGAAGTTGATGAATACATCCTGTAATTCTTTGTTACGATCTGAACGGTAACTCATGTTATCTACAGACTTAGCAGATAACACAATTCCAAGGCCTTTTTTTGAATATCCAAAGTTGAATAACGCGGCATGGCCATAATTGTAAATGAAATTGTTGTCTACTGATGGATCTTGTTCCTTAATAATGTATTCACCATCGAGGTTGAATTTCCCGTAGCGAAGGGCTAGGCGTCCACCGTAAGCTCCAACATTTTCTGGCAGGATTAGATCTTCACGATCATCCCGCTGAAACTTACTCATGAATGAACCACCTACGGTGATATCAAGCTTCTTATCTTTGAGCTTTGCGAATGTCGAATTCAAGTGCATTTCCCCATCGAACCCACGAACAGTTCCTTCACTGTATACCATTCTTCCTTCCTGGAAAGAAAGACGCTGTAATCCGTAAACTCCTTTGATCGTAATTCCATCGTAAGGACGAAGTTTAACACGTACCCCATCCAACAAGTTATCGTATCCCAAAGCACGATCTTCGTATGCTCTAAAAATCATTCCTGAACCAAACTGCTCGTAGAACGATCCAAGTGTTACATCAACGAAGTCATTGGTGTATCCTACATAACGCATTCCAATTCCTGTTCCATCAAAACGGTTTGGATACCCCTGAATTCTTGGCAAGTACGACTCAACGCGCATTCCTGCATTAAAGTTTCCATTTGTATAGAAAACGTTCATGTAAGTATTCATCAACCCTTTTTCTGCAGGTTGATTGGCACCAATAAGGGTATCATTGTTCAAGTATTGAAATGTACTTTCAATATTACCCGTTATAGAGCCTAAATTACTTTGATTCTGGCTAAATCCCGAGAAGGATAGGGCCACTGCCGCAAAGCAGAGCGATAGTTTCATCATAGAAGTTAATAATCGAGCCTTAGCTCAGTTGTTGCAATTTATAGTTCTACTCCTGCTACTTCGTATAGCGCTTCTTCAAGCTCAAACTCGTCACCAGGAGAGTAGTTGTTGTGTGAGTATCGGATTGT
>JBGCDF010000139.1:0-15022 GCA_045105095.1 Crocinitomicaceae bacterium
ATCTTAGGTTTTAAATTAGCTGTCTGAAATAGTGTATTGGCAAGACCATAAGCGTTGCCTTTGAATGAGTTATACTCTGATTTAAAATCTGATACGCAGAATGAGCGCTTGTAAACAATGTTTTCACGAATGGACGTCCCGCAACGGTCTTCCATTCGGTCTATGATCGTGTCGAAATACGTCTCTCGCGTTTCATCTGAATCTTCCAGATTCGGTGCGAGGGGCATGAGAATGAAGATGTTTTCCTGACCTTCTGGTGCAACTTTTTTGTCAGTTTTAGAGGGTGCACAGGCGTAAAACAAGGGCTTTGTTGGCCATTTCGGATTGTCGTAGATCTCTTTTCCGTGATCGATCAAATCTTCATCAAAGAATAGATTATGATGATCTAATCCTGGAATTTCTTTGTTGATTCCCAAGTAAAAGATCAATGAACTTGGAGCCATCTTTCGTTTGTCCCAGTATTCCGGAGAATAACGACGGTACCTTTCAGGTATGAGGTTCTGTTCAATGTGATTGTAGTCCGCACCGCCAACGATTGCGTCGAATGCATGGGTTCCTTCTTTTGTGCGCAAGCCATTAGCTCTTCCATCCTCGATCGCTACTTCCTCAATTGGCACATTAAAATGAAATTTCACACCTTCTTTGAGTGCAATTTTCTCGAGCGCAGCAGCCAATGCGTGCATGCCTCCGTCAGGATACCATGTCCCGAGTTCGAGATCCGCGTAGTTCATTAATGTATAAAGCGATGGGATGTTCCCAGGCATTTCTCCTAAGAACAAAACGGGAAAATTTAGAATACTGCGAGCTTTCTCCGAAGTAAAACGCTTTGATACGTCTTTCTCAACAGATTTAAAGACATCGAGCTTCAACGCATTCTTCAAAACGCTCAACTTCGCGATTTCTCCAATTTTCAAGCCTGGGTTTTCTAAAAATGATTCAGTAGCAATTTCGTACTTGGTCTGAGCATCTTTCAAGAAGCTAAGGAGCTTATCTCCGCCGTTTGTCTCAAATGAATCAAACAATTTTAACAATTCTTCCTTACTCGCTGGAATCTGGGTAGCCGTTCTGTCCTTCCACAGAACTTGATAAGCAGGATCCAAACGCGTCAAGTTGAAGTAATCGCTTCGTTTCTCTCCAAGATCTTCGAAGAGCCCATCGACCAATTCTGGCATCCAATACCACGACGGTCCCATATCAAATGTGAAGCCATCTTTCTTGAAAAATTGCGAACGTCCTCCAGCCATACTGTTCTTTTCGAACACTTCCACTTCATATCCTTCCTTCGCGAGGAAACAAGCAGAGTAGAGACTGGAGAGTCCCGCACCAATAATTCCAACTTTTTTCATTTTGAGGTATTGATTGAAGCAAATATACAATTAATTTGCAAAACCGTTTAACCTTTTTACGTTAAAGTTAAACAAAAGTAAGACGGAGTGATTATCTTAAACAGAAAGTAATTCTTGTTCAGAAGAAACGATAGTTATTTCCGAGGGAACAACATCTTGAATGTCCCTTGTGTATGAACCAGCGACTCTGATTTCCGTATCCATAGAACGCTCAACTAGCTCTTTCAAGAACTTTTTCATGTCCCTTTCTTTTATACGAGTAATCAAGTTCGTTAACAGAATATCTGGCTTGACTTGTTTGATAGAAGCCTCCAAATCCTTTAAAGGGACATTTTTCCCAAGGTATATACATTTGAAACCTGCTTCTTTGAGCAAGTATTGAAAATACAAAAGACTTAATTCGTGATCCTCATGTTCTGGTAAGAAGAGTATTACACTTTTTCCGTTCTTCTTTGCCGGAGTAAGATTATTGATTTTTAGGATATAGAAATCGCGCAGTATATTTGAGAAATGATGCTCATGCGCAATGGAAATCGAATTCGTTTGCCACAATTCACCCATCTTAACAAGAAGTGGAATGATGATCTCCATATATAGACTGCGTAGACCGAATTCGTCTTCATAGTCGGAAAGGAGTTTACGAATTTCATCCGCATCCATGGAAGTGATCGCAATAAGCAAGGTGTCTACTTCCTTATTACCAGAAACGGATTTCTCTAGAACGAGCTTTTTGGCTGTCTGCGTAATTTCGGATTCAGACAGTTTCGCGATTTTCGAAATCTTGAGTCCGTTTAAATAAAGAAGATTAATATTGAGGATTTTTTTCAGGTCCTCGTGAGAATAATACCGTATATTGCTTTCTGTCCTCTTAGGAGCGAGTAAGTTGTAACGTTGCTCCCAAATACGAATAGTATGAGCTTTGATTTCAGTATAATTTTCCAGGTCTTTTATGGAATATCGAATCATATTGTTTAAACTTACGACGATTTAATTAAACAAAACTAAGGAATTAATCTGAGTCACACTAACTATTTAGCGTTATTTTTATGATTAATTGTAACTTTTACTATTATCCCAGCCATGAAGCCCAGAAACATTGATGATTGGATTCAGAAAAAACAAAAAAGAAGGCAAGATTCTACGCCTGATTTTCTTTTTAAGGGGATTCAATCGGGAGATAAGACAGCTCTGAGTGCTGGTATTACATTGATTGAAAGTCAATTACCCGAACATCGTATTTTGGCGAATGCCTTGATTCAAAAATGTCTGCCGCTTAGCGGGAATTCTATCCGCGTTGGAATTACAGGAGTTCCAGGGGTAGGGAAAAGTACTTTTATTGAACATTTTGGGGGCTTGTTTTCAGAGCAAGATGGAGGTGTTGCAGTTCTGGCTGTGGATCCTTCAAGCGCGGTTTCAAGAGGGAGTATTCTGGGCGATAAAACGCGCATGAATGAACTCGCAATAAACCCCAACGTATTTATTCGACCTTCACCAGCTGGAGACACGCTCGGCGGTGTTGCCCGAAAAACGCGCGAAAGTATCATACTGTGCGAGGCCGCTGGATATAAAACCATATTAATAGAAACAGTTGGAGTTGGGCAATCTGAAGTAATGGTGAAATCAATGGTTGATTTCTTTTTACTTCTTATGCTTTCAGGGGCTGGAGATGAACTTCAAGGGATCAAAAAAGGAATTATGGAGATGGCCGATGCTTTGGTGATTACCAAGGCGGATGGTGATAATGTGAAAAAATCCAAACTTGCGGCACGCGAATACAAAAATGCCTTGCATTTATTTCCACCGAATCCGAATGAATGGATTCCGCGTGTGTTTACCTGCAGTGCATTAAAAGGGGAGAATATGGAAGAAGCGCTGGAAACGATTCAATCCTTTGAGAATCACGTTAAACTAAACGGTTCGTTCAACAGAAATCGTCGTGAACAGGATCGTAGGTGGCTGAAGGAGACATTAAAGGAGTTGATCTTAAGTGGTTTCTTCGCAAATTCCACGTTAATGGAAAGATTAGAACAAAATGAACAACGTGTGATGGATGGTGAAATATCCTCTTTTCAGGCGGCAGAAGAACTATATAAAGCATATCAAGGTGGCAGAAGAGTTTAAAATAGAAGGGCCCTACATTGAATTGGTTCAATTACTAAAAGCAGAAGGGATTGCAGAAACTGGCGGTCATGCGAAATTCATTGTGGACGAAGGTGAAGTAGTTCGGAATGGTGAAGTAGAGTACCGAAAACGTGCGAAATTAGTCGTTGGAGACCGCATTGAAGTGCACGATCATGTGATTGTCATGATCTAAATTTCTACTATAACCATTTTCATTGCTTCGAAGGCGTTGTAAACGGCTAGGTGTAAAGCATCTCCGTGATCTTGTTCTTTCAGAAAATCGTGAATCAAATAAGTCGTTGGGTTATCAGACTTCTTTAGTTTTTTATAGAGAGCCTTTGCGTCCTTTTTCATTATTTTTCCTTCTTGGCCAACGCCAACGTAGATGTTCTTGCTGCCTGAATACCTTGTAAAATCCAAGTCAAGTAAAGACTGATCATTCCACCATAAGCTCGGACTCACGATGATATAAGTATCGAACAAATCAGGTTTTTTCACCAAGATTTCCGTTGCCAATAATCCGCCCAATGATTGACCAATAATGGTCTTATCATTCTGCACTTTGTATGTACTCTCAATGTATGGTTGCAATTCTTGTTCAATAAAATCAATGAATGCCTCCGATCCTCCCGATGTTGGGAAATCTTCTTTGTCTTTTTTGATGGTGGTTGGAAACGTGAAATCGTGCTTGCGGTCGATGTTTTCAATTCCGATTACGATCGATTCCTGAATCATGTTAATCCATGGATAAGAAGCGAATTGAACCAGCCCGGAGATGTGAATGAAATCCTCATCCTTCGAACCGTCCAACAAATAGATAACAGGGTAGGTCTTGTTATTGTCTGATGAATACCCATTTGGCAGATAAATATTCAACATACGGTCCTGATTCAAAATCTTCGAATGAAATTCAAGTCGTTCACCAATAATAAATGCCTGTTTCGTGGCTTCTCTGGCTTGTCCAAAAGTGCAAAGAGTCAATAAGGTTGTAAAGAGCGTAAGAATGAATCGCATAATTGAAAATTGTATGCGTTAAATATCGAAAGAAAAATTGGATGAACTCTATGACTGACTATCTCTGGAAAGAAAAGACAATACTGCGGTTGTTGATATCGCCCCAATTAGAAATCCGATACCGAGAAAACGGGCAGCATGAATTTTTTCAAGAGATACTGTATTCTTGATGACAAGATAAGTGGTTTCAAATTGCTGCATTTCCTGTATTTCATATCTAAGTGAGTAAATATGATAAGCCATCATAGCAACGCCGCAAATTAACGTTATAGGAATGATAAAAAGAAAAACGGAAGGTTTTTGATCTTTCAAAACGAAATGCGCAAACAAGAAAAGAATAGGGAGTAGGGCAATGACAGCGATAAACGTGAAAAATGACTCTCGATCATTCAATAGTTCTGTTGAAGTGATGGTTACGTCCAAATCATTGAACTGAGCTAATACAAAGTTCAAGAACGAGTCTTGAAGGAAAAATGCCCCAATAACAAGGACGAAAGAAGACAAAAGTGTTATAACAGTTTTTTGCCCAGCCTTGTTCATCGATTAAGGGAGTATTAGAATAATTCCTGCAATTCTTTCTTTAAGATTTCAACAGTGATTTCTGATGGCAGTTCACCAACTTCTCCGACGATTTCAAAAATCTTAGCAGATAAATCCACTGACATGGATGTAGCAGTCATTTGCTTTCCAGCAAGGTGGATGATTTTTAGCGTCTCTTCTTTTGACTTTTTCACCATCTCCCACGCCTGTGGAGAAACAAACAATTGTTGAGCAATGTTGTGCTCATATTCTTCGCGAATTGTTTCCAACAATTTTACCTGAAACGCCATAGCAGGCAGTCCGGGATTTTGAAGGCGCATAACCAAACTATTTGGATGTATTCTTTCTAGAAAAAGAACGGAACGTTGATATGCTTCCATACGTGACGGAAGGAAAAACTCCTGTCTTTGTGTCTTCAAGGTGTTCGCCAATTCAATTTTCGCGTCGCGTACTTTGCTATCCGTTTGCTGGCGCATAAAGTAGATAGCAGTTAGCATTACAGCTCCCGCAGGAACAACGATTAAGGCAATTTGAAAAATGATGGTTTCCATACGCGATTATTTGTGTGTTACAAATATAGAATTCTAAGGCGCATAAAAGTAACAGACATAACATCAAGATTGAATAGAAATATTATTTCGTTCATTTGAATTCATACTTTTCTCGGAGCGAAAACCGTACATTTATCCAACAATACAGAACTGGATGTCAAATGCGCTTATCATTACCGTTTTAATACTTTACTTCGCGGTACTTGTCGGAATTTCTTACCTCACCTCAAAAAAAGCAAACAACGAAAGTTTCTTTCGAGGAGATAAAAAATCACCTTGGTATCTGGTTTCTTTTGGGATGATTGGAGTCTCCTTGAGTGGAGTCACCTTTTTATCCATTCCTGGTTCGGTGGGGGATCCAGCCAAACAATTCAGTTACATGCAAGTGGTATTCGGATACTTTGTTGGGTATTTGGTGGTGGCCTATGTACTTTTGCCCTTGTTCTATCGATTGAATGTGACATCCATTTACGAATACCTACAGCAGCGATTCGGTTTTTGGAGTTACAAGATGGGGGCATTTTTATTTCTGATTTCCAGAGTGTTTGGCGCTTCGATTCGAATGCTCCTTGTGGCCAATGCATTGCAACAAATCCTGTTTGAGGATTGGGGGATTCCCTTTGAGATGACTGTAGTAATCTCCATTTTATTAATCTGGATTTATACGAGTAGAGGAGGGATTAAAACTATTGTCTGGACGGATACGCTTCAAACCTTGTTTATGCTGGGATCTGTCTTTCTAACGGTTTATTTCATCTCGGATGCCTTGAACTTATCAGAAAAAGGAGGAATCATTTCCACCGTTCAGGAGAGCGAATTCTCACGCATTTTCTTCTTTGATGACTTCTTAGCCGGAAACAACTTCTGGAAAAACTTCATTGCGGGTGCTTTTATTACCATTGGAATGACTGGACTCGATCAAGATATGATGCAAAAGAACTTGTCCTGTAAAAATGTCGGAGATGCGCAGAAGAACATGATTAGTATGGCTGTTATATTAGTGGTCGTCAATTTGGTCTTTTTGGCACTTGGAAGTTTACTCTATATCTACGCTGAAGCCAATATGCCTGAAGTCGCCCAGCAAATAGCGAACAAGGAGCTCGGAGCGGATATGTTGTTTTCGTCTATCGCCATGAGTGATGCGGTAGGGCCTTTTGTGGGTATTTTGTTTTTACTTGGATTAGTTGCAGCAGCCTATTCAAGCGCTGATTCAGCATTGACCGCTCTAACAACTTCGTTTTCAATCGATTTTCTGAATCTGAAACAAAAGCGAAGAGCAGAGCAGGTAAGAACTCGTCGAATAGTCCATGTGGGTATGTCTGTTGTGTTGGTGCTCGTCATCATCTTATTGAAATATACTACGAGTGAATCAGCTATTTGGCTCTTACTGAAATTTGCTGGTTTCAGCTACGGTCCACTCATTGGAATGTTCTTCTTTGGAATCATGTTCAAGCGAACAGTGAAAGATGGAATAGTGCCGATTATCTGCTTTATGTCCATCCTCTTAATGGTCTTTCTCTGGTATTTCTCTTATGGAGGGCCTGGAGTGGCGGAAGAAGAACCTGGTCTATTTGGGAAATACGCCTTTGGAATAGAAATGATCATTATCAATTCATTCTTTACTTTTGTTGGTATGTTGGCGTTTTCCAAGAAAAAAACTGAAACGATTGAATAATGAACATCACACTGCATGATAACGACAGTTGGCTAAAATTTGCTCCACTCTCACTGACACGACCAGTAGGAAATTTGCGTATAGGAATTTTTACGAATGACGAACGTTGGAGGTACCTTCTTGCTGGAGCTGATATTGGTTTTGGTACAGAAGAATACCTTTCAGGAAAATTCCCCGACGCGGGAGGAACTGTCATGAATGCCTGTGTGATCTTAAACCGAGAGGTGGCGGATGCGATTCTCCAATTGGGAGACAACAGTGAACTGTACAGTTCAAAAGAACAAACATGGATAGCCAGAAATGGAGATGGTTCGAATAGAGTACCATTTAATGATGAGGTACTTGTCATTTCGGAACGTTGGGAACTCTATCAAAAGAATGGTGAGGTCATCAAAAGTGACTTTGAAATTATTACGGACAAAAAGGTGTCAGAACAACTTTCTGCATCCAACACGGTGATTGGCGCGCCTGAGTTGATCTTTCTAGAAGAAGGTGCAAAAGTCGAAGCGTCCATTTTGAATACAACGAACGGACCGATTTACATTGGAAAGGATGCTGAAATCATGGAAGGATCAATTGTTCGCGGTCCACTCGCAATGAATGAACATAGCGCTCTGAAACTCGGGACGAAGATTTACGGCCCTACAACACTTGGTCCGCATTGCAAAGTTGGCGGGGAAGTCAACAATTGTATCTTTCAGGCGTACTCGAACAAAGGACATGATGGATTCCTAGGGAATTCACTCATCGGTGAATGGTGTAACCTCGGAGCTGATACGAATTCTTCCAATCTCAAAAACAACTATGGTAACGTAAAGACCTTCAATTTTGAGTCAATGAAGTTGGAGCAAACAGATGTTCAATTCATGGGACTTGTGATGGGAGATCATTCCAAATGTGGAATCAATACGATGTTCAATACGGCAACTGTGGTTGGCGTTTCGTGTAATGTTTTCGGTGCTGAGTTTCCTCCGAAATATGTACCATCTTTCCAATGGGGAGCGAATGGAGACGAGTACGATTTTGCGAAAGCGCTTGAAAGTGCCAGTAATATGATGATTCGTCGAGGAATCCAATTAACGATTCCTGAAATCGACATTCTACAATTCGTGTCTGACAAATCAAACGGGTTTTCTGGCAATAAATAGGACAAAATTGCAGTTCAAATACACTGGCACAGCCTTTGAACAATAGCGTATCACTATCGACAATGAACGTTCAGACAAAATGAGTTGATAAGTCCTGACACATTGACGGTTTTTAGATAGATATATATGACCGATTTTTTTGATAAAGATATTTTTGGACTAGGTTCCAATATAGAGGCGGATGCAGAGTTCATACCGCTCATTACAGCAGAGGAAGAAGAAAACATGCGTACGCAGAGTTTTCCAGAGGAGTTGCCAATTTTGCCATTAAGAAATAATGTATTGTTTCCGGGTGTTGTGATCCCAATTACAGTAGGGCGCGACAAATCCATTCGATTGATTCAGGATGCAAACAAAGGTTCGAAAATCATTGGCGTGGTGGCTCAGAAAGATTTTGATGAAGAGCAGCCAGAGTTCAAAGACTTGAATTCAGTTGGAACAGTAGCGCAAATCATTCGTTTATTGAAGATGCCCGACGGTAGTTCAACGGTGATCATTCAAGGTAAGCGCCGATTCGAACTGACAGAACCTGTTCAAACAGAACCATACATGCGTTCGAAAGTTAAATTGCTCGAAGAATCTCGCGTGGACGAAGGCAATCAGGAAATGAAAGTGATGTTCAAGTCCATCAAGGATTTAGCTTTGCAAATTATTCAGGAAAGCCCGAACATACCTTCTGAGGCTTCATTCGCGATTGGCAACATTGACAGTCCTACTTTCCTGGTAAACTTCGTTTCCTCTAACATGAATGCAGATGTCTCCAAAAAGCAGGAGATGCTGGAAGAACTGGATATCCGCAAACGGGTGATGATGGTGCTTGAGCATCTGACACTCGAGATACAAATGTTGGAAATGCGCAATGAAATCCATACCAAGGTTCGAAAGGACATGGATAAACAGCAACGCGATTACTTCCTGCAACAGCAAATGCGAACCATTCAGGACGAGTTGGGAGACAATCCTCAAGAGCAGGACGTGAATGACATGCGCACTCGTGCCGGAAAGAAAAAGTGGGATGAGACGATTGAAAAGCTATTCTACAAGGAACTCGATAAATTGGGGAGAATGAATCCGCAAGGAGCAGAGTACACGGTTCAAATGAACTATTTGGACTTGATGCTTGATCTTCCATGGAATGATTATTCTGAAGATAACCTAGATTTGAAACGCGCCAGAAAGATTTTGGAGCGTGATCATTATGGTTTGGAGAAAGTGAAAGAACGTATTCTCGAATACTTGGCTGTATTGAAATTGAAAGGAAACATGAAGTCACCAATTTTGTGTTTTTATGGCCCTCCAGGAGTAGGGAAAACATCCTTAGGGAAATCCATTGCAGAGGCCTTAGGTAGAAAATACATTCGTATGTCGCTGGGTGGATTGCATGATGAATCCGAGATTCGTGGTCACCGTAAAACGTACATTGGTGCTATGCCGGGACGCATCATCCAGAATATTAAGAAAGCTGGAATCAGCAATCCAGTTTTTGTATTGGACGAGGTGGATAAATTAGGACGAAGCAATCATGGAGATCCATCTTCAGCCTTGTTGGAAGTGCTAGACCCTGAGCAAAACAGCGAGTTCTACGATAATTACATTGAAACGGAATATGATTTGTCTCGTGTGATGTTCATCGGAACGGCGAACAACCTTGGAGAAATTCAAGGGCCGCTGCGCGATCGTATGGAGCTCATTGAGGTGAACGGTTACACGGTAGAAGAGAAAGTTGAAATTGGGAAACGTCACTTGCTTCCTAAACAAATCAAAGAGCACGGAATTACCGATAAAGATGTTTCCATCGATAAGAAAACAATCGAAAAGGTGATTGAGGAATACACCAATGAATCAGGTGTTCGTGGATTGGATAAAGTCATTGCGAAACTCGTTCGAAACCGAGCGCGTCAAATTGCAATGGAAGAGAAGTTCGAGCCAAAAATTAAGATTGAACACTTGTTTGATATTCTTGGAGCGGGACGTACAAAAACGAAATACAATAACAACGATGTTGCCGGAGTTGTGACTGGCTTGGCATGGACAAGTGTTGGAGGAGATATTCTCTTCATCGAATCGTCGATTACTCAAGGAAAAGGAAAATTGACCTTAACGGGTAATCTTGGGGATGTCATGAAAGAGTCTGCAGTGATCGCACTGGAGTATTTGAAATCGCACAGTCACCTGTTGCAGTTGGAACAAAGTACCTTCGATAAACACAACATTCATATTCACGTTCCAGAGGGAGCAACGCCAAAAGATGGCCCGAGTGCAGGAATCACAATGTTGACGTCATTAGCGTCGGTGTATACACGTAGAAAGGTGAAGAAGAATCTGGCTATGACAGGGGAAATCACACTTCGCGGTGAGGTGTTGCCAGTAGGCGGAATAAAAGAGAAAATTCTCGCTGCGAAACGTGCGGGAATAAAAGAGATTATTCTTTGTTCGAAAAACAAGAAAGATGTGGACGATATCACACAGAGCTACCTAAAAGGATTGAAGTTCCACTACGTGGAGAAAATGACGGAAGTACTAGAAATCGCTTTGATGAAACAGAAAGTGAAGGCTCCTGAAGTGATGAATTGAAACTAAAAGGTTGAAAATTGAGAGGCTCTGTGGTTTACCTACAGGGCCTTTTATTTGAAATACACGAAAGGTCCGTTAGATCAGATGAGATTTTTTAATCTTTCAAAAAGATTTTCGGTCGATTGAACTCAAAATTCTATCTCTCCCTTAATTATAAGTGGCTTCAGGCTTAAGAGCTTAAAGAGGTATGTTAATCGAATATTATTTTTTTGAATTTAATCGACACTTTTGTGGCATTTGTCGAAAAAAAAACTAATTTCATAACATCAAGGTTGGAGATGTCCAATTTTAAGTAACTTACTTACCGCCAACTACTACTGCTTAATTACTACTTGTGCTACTATAGTTTTTCTACTACTGCTTATAGTTTCAGCAAAAGACATTTTTGGTTTCAAACTCCCTCTGAGGTTCAAGTCTCAGCATGACATGCTATGTTACATCTTTTCGATGGTGCGATGCTGTGTCTTCTTATAACCAAGTCTTCAAAGTAGTCGGTTTTAGATAGATAATATAACATCATAAAGAATGGAGAAAAAGAAAACGACTATCAGTATTGACGGAAAAGACGTAAGTATTTTCGAACGCGTTAAGTTAAGTCAGGGAATTAACGACCATCATCGCTTTGAGGTGATATTTGACATGGAGATTGTCGAAACCATGAAGTCCCATACAATTAATGCTTCGAAAGAATGGCTGGGTAGATCAATTATGATTACGTTTGGTGAAGTGGAATTCTTAGGAGTGATTTCAGATGTAAGAATGCTCCACAGAGATGGTTTTCATGGGATGATCAATGTGAGCGGTTACTCGAAAACGATTCTTTTGGAAGCAGGTCCACATATGCAGTCATGGTTAGATAAGCGTCTGGACAGTATTGTGAAAGACGTTGTTGAAGAGGCGGGAGTAGAAGCCGAAGTGAGTCCTGCTTATACCGCCATTTTTGATTACCAGGCACAATACAATGAGTCACATTACGAATTTTTGCAACGCCTCGCCAGACAGCACAACGAATGGTTGTTTTATGATGGTACGAAGTTGGTTTTTGGAAAACCATCCTCTCTTGGAAAGCCTGTTGAAATCGTTTATGGCATTGATATGGACTCGATCGGTATTTCCATCGAATCACGTCCGAATAAACAACGCAGGTTCACCTACAATTCTTCTGACGACGATCACAACGAATCAAGTGCAAAAGGAGCTGTGGAAGGGTTGAATGAACTCGGTAACCATGCCTTTAACAGTGCAAAAGAATTATATAAGATTATCCCCAATGCTTTTTCCGCTGCGCGCGTCAAAGACAGGGATCAAATTGATAAAGTATTGTCTGGAAGACAAGCCAGTATTGCCTCTACCAGTAACGTGTTGAGAGGGACTTCTCAAATGAAAGGTCTTACTGTAGGAACAGTAATAAAAGTTACAGCTGCTCTCATTGATGATGGTACTAAAAACATTGATAATCATGGAGAGTACATCATTACAAATATTAGTCACTCCGACACGGGACTGGAAGATTACAACAATGAATTTGAGGCAATAGCGGCGAATGTCATGTACTTGCCTGCACCAAATGTGCACATGCCAATCGCGCAGCCACAGGTAGCGAAAGTACTGTCCAATGCCGATCCCAAAAGCATGGGGCGCGTGAAAGTACAGTTTCAATGGCAAAAAGGTGAATCGAAAACAGCATGGATTCGTGTGATGACCCCTGATGCTGGTGTAAGCGATCTGATTGGAGAGAATCGTGGTTTCGTGCACATTCCCGAAGTTGGAGATACCGTGATGGTTGGTTTCCGTTACAGCGATCCGAACAGACCATTCGTTATGGGAAGCATGTTCAACGGAAGTACTGGAGCTGGCGGAGGAGTCGATAATAATATCAAAACTACGATTACTCGAAGCGGACATACCATTAAGTTCGATGACACCGAGCGACGAGAAAGTATTACGATAACCGATAAAAACAAGAATATTATTTTCATCGATACAGCGAATTCAAGTATTCACATGACCGCGCCTGAACATTTTACGATTTCAGCGAAAAACATCGATATCACGGCGAGTGAAAATCTATCGATGACAGCAGGTAAAAATATGGGGATTAGCGCTGGAGATGACATGAATATCAATGCTGGTGATAATATGAACCAGATAGCAAATGAGGATTTCTCCATTCTTGCCAAAAATATCATGGAACAAGCGTCTGAAAACTTCGAATCGCTGGCAGTGAGTATTCAGGAGCACGCAGAAACAGTGATGAAAGCAAGTGCGAAAGAGGATATGGAACTCAATAGTTCAGGAACGATCAACAACAATTCTGGTAATAAAGTTAAGCTCTTCTAGTTATGCCTGGTGAAATTCTAAAAACAGGAGCGAATATCACAAAAAGTGCAAATACCATCTTGGTGAATGCGACGAATGGGGATATTGACTTGTCTTCTGCTAAAAATATTGTTCAAAGCTCCGATTCAACAATCAATCATGGAAGCTACAAGCAGCCTGATGGACCAGAGACGCAGGAACTGTTGGTAACAGAAGTTACGGGGCCTGATAAAGTGGAGGTGGGACAAGTATACACCTTTGAAGCAGTCAAGTTTTCGCGCAAACCTGTCGGAGGCGAACTCCAACGAGTGAAATGGGCCTATAAAATTGACGATGGTGAGATTAAGGATTTTAGTCGACCTGGTGATGTCATCGGAACCATTGTTCGGAAGATCATTCGAATTCCGGGAACTTTGTTTGATAATGAGAAGATAACCGTTTACGCGTATCTTCAATCTCCTAGCGTGAATGTTGAAAGTGAAATTGATGCGATCGATTTGCCCTTTATCATGGATAAATATCGTGCACCTGGAGAGAGAGCAGCAGGCGTTTTAGCAAATGACATGGGATACGGAGATGGTGTTAATATGACTACAGGACATGCCGTATATACCCGCAAACAAATTGAGGATGTAGGTTGGCTCATGAAGAGTGATATCGATAAACCTGAGTCATTCCTTTGGAGTAATTTCCAACTCATGGTGACTAGTTTATTTTCTGTTGGAGAACTACAAGCAGTTGCACTAAAAATGATTGCCAAGTTTCGATCGAATTCAGGTGGAGAGTTTACAGATACCGTTCTGACTGAAAAAGTTGTTGAACATGATTCAACGCAGCGATTTGTTACCAGTCTGAGAACAATTATTGTTGATACAATCAAGCGAGAAGGAGGAGATATTACATCACTAAAGAATGAAACCATTGACTGGACGGGTAAACCATATGGAAGACCTCGTTTTAGTACGTTGACAGATACATTCGCTGGAGGATTGACGATTTGTATCAACGATGTTTGGGCCTACGAAGTGTCAATAACGGAATACGAGGTAGACGATAAAGAGTTCACTGGAAAGTTTAAAATCACCTTATTTGATCAGTTTGGCTTGGACAAGCCAGATGTAGATAAAAAGTACGGTTACTTAGCAGGATTCAGATGTTGGTTCTTACTCCAACACCGTAGAAATTATAAGCCATTTATTACAAAAATCGAGTTTGAAGAAGAGTTTGAAGGAACATTTTAAGACCGTTTTATTGTTGTCTGTTCTTGGATTATTACTTTCCTGTTCAGACAATGATGTTAGGTTTCACGAATTATCATCACTAAGATTTGAATTGGAGGCCGATAGCACAGCACAAGGGCAATTTGCAGAGTACTACGTCATCGAAAATTGTCCGAAACAACATAAAGAATTAGTAAGGAATATAGAAGAATTTAATAGCAAAACGTTAAAAGCAAACAAGATAGAAGAAAAGAAACCAGCGTTTTATTCCCGATACTTTTACAGGGAGAGTCGAGACCTCTCCAGAAGTTACAAGGAAGACGAAAGTTATTTTTCAGATGTGATTGAGGATCATATAGAAGATTTAGTAGCAACGATAGAGTATTCAGAAAAAAAAGGATGGCTCTTTCGCACAAGAACACTCGATAGCATCGATCACTGGGAGCATCATAGCTTTCAATGAGAACAAAACGATTTTTATTGAAGACGTTTGAAACGTTTAACAAAGAATGAA
>JBGCDF010000140.1:0-6009 GCA_045105095.1 Crocinitomicaceae bacterium
AAAAAAAAAAAAATCTCGCCCCCCCTCCTTTGAAAATCTCACGTGTATACTAGTAGATACTCATCTTAAAATAGTCTTATGAAATTTAAAAACATTACACACTCCTTATTATTTTCCCTTCTTGCTACGTCAGCGGCTTACAGTCAATACTGCAGTCCAAATATCGCAGCCGCGCCATTAGCGACATGGGGGATAATCGGTGTTCAATACGGTACGCTTGTCAAGGCTTCGGCAGTTGATACGTACAGTGATTTTACCTCTGACGTAGCAACCATTGCGTTAGGAAGTACAAACACGCTTGTGATCTCCATCTCTGGTTCTCCTCAAATGGGGAAAGTAGTTTGGATTGATTGGGATCAGAGCGAAACGTTCGAGACTACAGAGATGTACATTTTTGACGACTTCTCAAATTCTTTCGATATTGTGACTCCTTCCACTGCAATCTTAGGTTCAACGCGAATGCGTTTAGCTGTTAATCAATTTGGTGCAACGAACATTGACCCTTGCTTGTCTCCTCTTTATGAAGTCGAAGATTATACTGTCAACATTACTGGAGGTGGATCTAACGTAGGTTTAGCGGAAGAAGATCATGCAATCATTCCCTTCAAGTTGTATCCAAATCCTACTGAAAATACCGTGAACATTCTTTGGGATGAAACGAGCCTTGAAAGTGGTGTTATTATCTACAATAATGTCGGACAGGTTGTTATTACTGTTTCGAAAGAAGAGTTAAATCAACCGATTGATGTCTCAGTGTTGAGCAGCGGTGTGTACTTCGTGAAAGCAAATGCGATTGACAATGCGGTTCCTATGAAACTAATTGTGAAGTAATATAGAGAGCACCATGCGAAATTTCCTTTTTTCAGTAGTACTAATTTTTGTTTCTGTGTCCTCATATTCACAAGGTGAAAGAGATCACTGGATGTTTGGAAACTTTGCTGGTGTTACATTCTCAACAGCTACTCCTTCTGGTGGCACTCCAAATAGCTCAACTCACATGGAGGGAGTGTCGAATATTTCATCGCCCACAGGGGATTTATTGTTTTATTCAAACGGAATTGATGTTTGGGATAGCGACCACAATATTATGATTAACGGAACCGGACTGCTAGGTCATGAAACGTTTAGCCAAGGAGTTTCAATCATCAAAAAGCCGCTCTCTGAGGATATCTATTTTATTATAACGTTGAATTTTGGACCCAATTTCTATTCCGGAGAATATTTAAACCTCTTCTATTCCGAAGTGGATATGTCGCTCAATGGTGGATTGGGGGAAGTGGTAAACACATCGAAAAATACACCGATTCGCACGTCCGTGGATTTGAAGGAAAACAATAAGATAATACAACATGCGAACGGTTACGATTATTGGCTAGTGGTTGGATCAATAGACGGAACATACCTGTCCTATTTAATCACTTGCGAAGGGATTTCTTTAACTCCAGTAGAAAGCGCCGTAGGGAATCCGTTGACCGCTCCACAACCAATAGGCTGCATGGCTGCAAATATAGAAGGGACGAAAATTGTATCGGCTACAGGAGCTTTTCATCCAATGGAAGCATTTGACTTCGATGCATCAACGGGAGTTCTTTCTAATCGTATTGATCTCCCAATAATTTCTCAAGACCACTATTATGGGGTCGAATTTTCTCCAAATGGTGAATTGGTCTATGCCACTACCGGGACATTGGGACCAGCACTGTCGACTTCTCTTTTCCAATTTAATTTATCTGCAGGAAGTCCAAGCGATATTGCTCTTTCTGGCACTCTCATTGCAATTTCCATTCAAACGAATGGCAGTGATGGTCGGTTTGGACAAATCGCCATTGGAAAGGATAACAAGCTATATGTCGCAGATATTGGAAACGACCTCTGCCTCATCGATAGTCCGAATACCGTAGGTACGGGATGTGGTTTTATAAATGCAGCAATCGATTTGTCTCCTAGATTTAGTCTCGCTGGTTTGCCGAATTACCCCAATAAAATGCCGAATCCGCAATTGGTGCCTGACACTGCAACGACGACCTTTCTCAACTTATGTTTGGACGACGGAACTCAATCTTTCACGTCGGAGAACGAAGGAGGAATTTGGTCCGGTCCAGGGATCAGCGATTCAATCTCAGGAACATTTGATCCGTTGATTGCAGGAGTCGGGGTTCACACGATTATTTACACCATCAATACGCCATGTTCCACTTTTAATGACTCGATAATAGTTGATATTGATGGTTGTGAATCCAGCGGAGGAAACGGAAATTCTAGTAATGAAACTGTCGTTCTTGAACTTCCAAACGTGATAACAACAAATGGAGACTTAATCAATGACATTTTTCAACCCGTGAAAATTTATGGCATCGACAAAATGAAAACTGTTATTGTAAATCGCTGGGGAAATACGCTCTATGAATCCGAGGATAAAGCAATACTATGGGACGGAAGTAACTCCGATGATGGCGTTTATTTTTGGACCATTGAGTTCACAGACGTATATGGAAATGCTGATTCGAAGCATGGTTTTGTTACCGTGATCAATTAATGGAGAATCAGACGTAAATAATGATCAGCACAGCCCAGTAATAAAACGAATAAAAAAATGCGAAAACGTACGTTCATATGAAATCAATAATTCAGATAGCTTTTCTGTTTTCAGTGCTGTTTTTATCTTTCCAGGTATCGGCCAATGAGCGTAATAATACCACGCAGAAATTGTCTAGAAATGGATCTGGTTTTTTAGAAAACAAAGGGCAGATGATGGATGATCAGGGCAATTTAACCGATTTCATTTTATTCAAAGCCGAATCGCAAGTTGTGGACTTTTACATTACAACAAGTGGGCTGACGTATATTTTTAAAAAAATAAATGAAGAAAAATCAATTTCTCAAGCGGGTGAAGAAAAAATAATGGATGAAGAGTTTACACTTCACTGGGAACGAGTTGAAATGCTACTCGAAGGAGCAATTATCTGTAAAGACAGTATTGTAAAAGAGTATCCATCAATTGAGAATTACCATTACTATCTCGGACATTGTCCAAAAGGAATTCGGGATGTGAAAAAGTATGGGAAAATAACCATTAAGAGCGTTTACCCAGGAATTGATTGGGTGTTTTACAACTCTTCTGACAAGGGTTATAAATATGACTTTGTGGTGCACAGCGGTGCTAATCCAGATGCTATTCAACTTGTGTATAGAACGAAAGAACGGCTAAATTTAACCGAAGAAGGAGAAATTAAAATCACTACGGAATATGGTAATTTATCAGAAGCCGCGCCAGTGTCATTTTTAGATTTGGAAGAAGTGGCAAGTTCATTTCAATTAAATCGGACTGTGAAAAATGAGTTTAATGGAATCGACAGTTATTTTGGATTTGAATTTTCATCTGAAGTTAAGGAAGAACTTGGAAGAGATGGAATTTTGACCATTGACCCGCAGTTAGTTTGGGCAACATTTTTTGGAGGTAGCTCTGAGTTTACAGGTCCCATGGTTGTTGAAACAGACGACAATAACAATTGCTTTATCGCAGGTTATACAAACACATTTAGTTTTCCAACGGTTGATGCAGGTTCGTTTTATCAGGGATTCATTTCCCTGGGCATTGATGGATTCCTCAGTAAATTTGACAGCAACGGTCAGCTATTATGGTCGACATTTTATGGAGGTAATAACGATGATTGGATAAAGCATGGATCATTAGACCCCAACGGTAATTTCTTTGCTACTGGACGAACAAAATCAACCAACTTCCCAACACTCGATGCTGGGACATTTTTTAAAGGTCCGACAACTATTTATGGTGATTGGGATGGCTTTATTATAAAATTTGACGACAGTGGAAATCTGATTTGGGGAACCTATTTAGGAGCCACTCCTCCAATTGCTGATCCTTCTGATCAAGGGCATTACATAATTTCTGATGATTCAGGGAATATCTTTGTTACAGGAGTTGCTGGTCAAGGGTTTCCTCTCTTAGATGCAGGCACGTATTTTCAAAACTATTCTTGGGGAAGTGATGCATTCTTAGCTAAATTCGACAACAACGGCAATTTAATTTGGTCAACATATTATGGTGGAGATGGAAATGACTCAGGATCTGCTATAGCTATTGACGATAATAATAATGTATTCTTAATAGGAGGGACC
Source organism: Crocinitomicaceae bacterium (assembly GCA_045105095.1). Lineage (GTDB taxonomy): Bacteria > Bacteroidota > Bacteroidia > Flavobacteriales_D > Crocinitomicaceae > UBA4466. The sequence goes on from JBGCDF010000140.1 coordinate 4,141, forward strand.
AACTCTCCAGATTTACCAACATTAAATAGTGCGTCGTTTTTTCAAGGTGCTAATGCTGGAGGGTACGATTTGTTCATTGTTAAGTTTGATAATAATGGAAACCGTCTTTGGGCTACGTATTATGGTGGCAGTGGAGGAGATGCGCAAATGGAATTTGAAGGAGATCTTCATCTCTCGGCAAAAATTGATTTGAATCAAGATCTTTATATAATGGGACGAACCATGTCGATTGATTTCCCCACTCAAGATGCAGGTGGTTATTTCGATAACAGCTATTCTGGAAACCAAGACTGTTTCATTCTGAAATTTGATAACCTTGGTAATCGTCTGTGGTCCACATACCATGGTGGCAACGGATTTGATCATGCTTGGAGTTACGATAATATTGCAATAGACCAATGTAACAACATGATTTGTACGTTCAATACTGAATCTTCAGATCTTATAACGAATGCGGCATGCACTGATGCAAGTTATATTGATAGTACATTTAATGGAGACATCGACATTTATGTTGCTCAGTTCTCAGAGTCTAGTGACCTGAAATGGGCAAGCTATTTTGGTGGGGATGGACAAGATTTGCGTGGGCCACTTTCAATTGACACAGATGGAAATCTATGGCTCTCAGGAGAATGGGCAGAAGCTACAGTTGCTGGAACATACCCACTTGTCGATCTGGGCGGAACAGCTTATTATGATGGTGTTGGTTTTCTAGGTGGACACAAGGGATTTATTTCAAAATTTTCCTTAGCGTCATGGTCTTCAGCAAACACTTCTTCTACACCCGCTTCGTGCAGCTGTGATGGAACAGCAACAGTGACTATTTCTGGTGCCTGCCCACCTTTTGATTTCATCTGGGGAAATGGAAGTCAAACACTGGCGACAATGGATACCACAAATACCATATCAAACCTGTGTGCTGGAACTTATCCAATCCAGATTATCGCTGAGTGCGATACGCTGTTTGACACTGTAATTGTAACAAGTTTAAATCCCACCCCGTGTGATCTAACCATCAACACAGTAAATGACACAATTTGTCAGGGAGATTGTATCGATCTCATTGCTCAATCCAATGGAATCTCCATTTTTCCGATAGTTTACCAATGGGACAATGGCATAATGAGCAACGATAGTGTTGTAAACGTTTGCCCTGCCGTAACCACGACCTACACAGTTATTGCGACCGATGGTGCAGGTGATCAAGATACAGCGGCAGTAACAATTTTCGCTGTGCCGCCTCCCTTTGTAAACTTGGGTAACGATACGACTTTGTGCTTTGGGGATGTAATTACCTTGGATGCAGAAAACCCTGGCGTGAGTTATTTGTGGCAAGATGGTTCTTCCAATCAAACACTTGAAGTCAGTACTGCAGGAATGTATTGGGTTGAAGTGTCTATCGGAAGTTGCATTCATAGAGATACGATCAATGTTGATCTTGATTTACTTGACGTTAATTTGGGAAATGACACACTACTTTGTAATTCGCCCAATATTACGCTTGATGCTGGTAATACTGGAGCTCTCTTCTTATGGAGTGATGGCATTACTACAACACAAACATTTAATGTGCTTACCAGTGGAATTTATTGGGTGGAGGTTTCCTCAGATTACTGTTCGGTAATAGACAGTATTGTCATAGAGCAACAAGATCTACTTGCTCAATTTTCAAGCTCAGATACAGCGGGATGTATTCCATTGGTTATCGGTTTTTCAGATGTTTCAGCAATAAATGTAGGAACTATTTCGAGCTGGAATTGGAACTTTGGAGATGGTGGTACTTCTGATTTACAAAACCCCCAATACACGTATTTACTTCCAGGCATGTTTGATGTTCAATTGACGGTTAGCAGTAATGAAGGGTGCTCA
>JBGCDF010000141.1:0-9303 GCA_045105095.1 Crocinitomicaceae bacterium
CCTAGTTGTTAAGTAACTGATTCAAGTTTGAATAAGGGCTTATATAGTTACAATTCATCGACTTTTTAGGTAGATACGTGTTTCGAAAATGTATATTCGTCGTGCACCTAAAAACGATAATTTTTTTGATGCTTTGATTCCTAAAATGTTTTCTATTGGTGTTTAGATTGAACTTTGGTGTAAAGGAAGAGAATACAGCTTTGAGCTAGGCATCAAAAGGCGCTAACCCAAGTTAAAAGGCGCTTGAAAATGCCTGAAAATGGTTTTTTTGGCTTTTCAGCATTTTTTGGAACTTACAAAAACGTTTCTCATAATCAGGGGTCCATGGTTCGAGCCCATGTGAGACCTCTTACTATTGAAGGCTTTCAGAAGCGATTCTGGAAGTCTTTATCGTTTTTAACGGATTCATTTAGAATGCTCCACCAGAGTCGGTTCTTCTATCTTTCATGCCTAAGGGGAGCCTCGTTCGAACCATATAAAGGGATAGCGAAGTTTTGAAAACGCTAAAACAAGCGACATATAGATTATCCCTCGCTGAAAGTTATATCACTCTTCAATAATACGCGTATCTGTAGCGATTACTCGTAATTGTAAAGGATTAAATAAATTAGGAGTGCTTACCCCTTTTCTTTGTATGAGATGTGTTTTCTTTGTGTTACTAATGACTTGATGTTAGCAATTGCTTATGAACGGTTTTACTTTATTAACGATGTTTTTTTTAGTGTTATTTGGAACACTGAACGCCCAAACTACAATTCCTTCTGGAAACGTGAACGGCAATTGGACCGTTGCAAATTCTCCCTATCAAGTGCAAGGTTTGATTGTAGTACAAGATGGTCAAACCCTCACGATTGAACCCGGAACTGCAATAGAATTCGCTACTACAGGACGTCTACGCATCAAAGGAAATGTTCTGGCTTCCGGAACAGCGTTAGATCCAATTACATTTACTGCCCAGAATCAAGTAAATGGGTGGCAAAGTATTTTTCTGGACTCGGTGAATGCTACAAGCGACAGTACGATTTTCGAGCACTGTACCATCGAGTATGGAAAAGGAACGGGGCTTTTTCGCATCATTAATTTCAGCAAGTTAAGAATAGAGAATTGTATACTTCAAAACGGTCAGGCATTCAGTGGCGGGTGCGTTTACATGGCAAATTCAGATGCAATTTTCAAGAACAATCTCATAATCAATAATAGCGCTCAAACAGGCGGTGGAGCATTCGTCCTTGGTGCGGGAACGCCAGTTTTCTCTGGCAATACGATCTCAAACAATGTGGCTGGCGATTACGGCGGTGCATTCCGAGTGGTAGCGACATCGAATGCAATTTACACAGGTAATACCATATCAAATAATCAAGCATTAACAGGAGGGGCGTTCAGCATGACTAGTTATTGCACACTCACCGTGGATGGGAATGTGTTCGACAGCAATCAATCTACTTATGATGGAGCAGTGTTTTGGGGAGGAAATGAATTTCTAACAGTGACTAACAATTCCTTTACGAACAATATCTCTGGTGAAGATGGGGGAGTTGCTTTTTTTCAATCATACACCAATTCAAATTTCAGTGGGAATTATTATTCGGGAAATAGTGCCGTTAGAGGTGGTGCCTTTTATTTAATGTCTAACAGTCAAGTGCATTTCGATAATGAAATCTTTCATGCGAATAATGCCTCCTCGTCAGGTTCTATAATTTATGCTACTGGTGCTAGTAGCATTAGATTGAAAAATAGTAAGATGAGTAATAATGTAGCTAATGTTGGTATTGTTTTATCTGGAAACGGTACCGTAACAACCAAGAACTGCATTTTTGCCAACAATCAAGGGATCGCAGTATCCGTTTCTAGTTCAACCGCCATTCATACAAATACACATTTCGTAAACAATGAAGCATCTCCTTCGGTTGGAGTACTCGTAAACAGTTCAGGTTCGAATTCGACATTTACAAATTGCATTTTTAAAGGCAATAGTGGAGGTGGAGCGTTCTACAACGGTTACATTCAATACAACGGCTGGAATCCATCAAGTGCCTCTTTTATCAACTGCAACGTTGAAGGTGGACTTGCTAGCATCGATTCCGACGGAGGTCCACCGCCAGTTTATATCAATAACATAGACGCTGACCCTCAGTTTGTCGCTCCTTCTGCAGGAGCTGGAGTGCTGTTCGATGGTCTTAATGCAAATTGGCAGTTCGGAATTACTTCACCGTGTTTTAATGCAGGAACGCCAGACACAACGGGATTGTTTTTACCTGCAACTGATCTTGCAGGAGGTTTGCGAATTGTCCTCGATACGGTTGATATTGGCGCGTACGAAATATTTCTTGAAGCACAAGTGTTGGCAGCTTCATCCAGTTCTGGTATCTGTTCGGGTGATACTGCGGTGATTTTGGTTCAGGCTGGAGGAGTCGATCCTCTCAACTATCAATGGCAATTTAACGGGGTAGATATCGTCGGAGAAACCAACGATTCGCTTGCGATCTATGGGGCAGCATTAAGTGCGGGAACCTATCGTTGCATCGTTTCAAACGGTTATGGTATTGATACTTCTAACCTTATTAGCATTGCACATTTTATACCTCCAACACTTTCGTCTTTAGGTGCAGATTTCAGTATTTGCGCAGGTGACGAGGCAGTCCTATACGGAGAAAGTGGTCCATATACGTACACTTGGAATGGCGGGTTGAGTGCGACAGATTCCCTTGTGATTGATACCGTAGGATCGTATTTCTATGCCGTGATTGATACGAACGGATGTTCGGCACAGTCGGATACCCTTGCAGTTTCTGAAAATCCATTGCCCATCATTAATATAGTTGGAGATACATTGTGTCAAGGTGAATCGTTCATTATTTACGCGAATCAGGGATATACAAACTACAATTGGAATAATGGATTGTCATTAGAAGACTCACTCATTGTAGCGTCGACAGGTAGTTATTTTGTTGAGGTAGAGGATGCCAATGGTTGTATTAATAGTGATACTGCGCACGTTTTGTTCAATCCTTTACCAGTTGTAAATCTAGGAATAGATCAAGAAATTTGTCCAGGGGATTCCGTAATGTTTATCGCTGGAAATGGATTTACCAGTTACGATTGGAATAATGGCTTTGCAAATACGAATTCAATTTATTCTTCTACCGTTGGAGCTTGGTTTGTTGCAGTATTGGATACAAACGGTTGTGCTTCGAGTGACACTGTAAATCTTACCTTTTCGACAATTTCGTCAGGGGTGGATAATGTTACTGCCTGCGAGAGTTATTCATGGATAGATGGGAATACCTACACCTCCAATAATAATTCAGCTATATTTACACTGTCGAATTCGCAAGGTTGTGATTCTGTTGTAACCTTGAATTTAACGATTAACTCATCTACAACTAGCTCGGACCTTATCACGGCCTGTGAATCATACACTTGGATGGATGGGATCACCTATACTGCGAACAACACTACCGCAACTTATATTCTCACAAATGCGCAAGGCTGCGATTCCATCATAATGTTGGACTTAACAATTCTAAGTCCAACAACAGGAACAGAAACAGTGTCAACCTGTAATGATTTCACATGGATCGACGGGAATACCTATTCGAGCTCAACGACAGCTTCGTACACAATCACTGGCGGTGCAGCAAGTGGCTGTGATAGTATAGTGACCTTAGATCTAACAATTGATCCATTGAACACCAACGTAACAAACAATGACCCTGAACTAGTCGCAGAAACAGGAATGTCTTCGTATCAATGGTTGGATTGTAACAACGGCTTCGCTCCCATTACTGGAGAAACGAGTGCGACGTTCATTGCAACACAAAATGGATTATACGCTGTTCAAGTTGAACTAAATGGCTGTTCTGATACGAGTGCATGCATGGCAATCGATCAGGTAAATTTACTTGAACTGGGCGCAACTACTTGGACTATTTACCCGAATCCGACGGACGATGAGGTGATACTATCTTTTCAAGAAGTAATGAGTAAAATCAGCATTGAAATTATTAATCCAGTAGGGCAGCTTATTCGAAAAGAGTCTTTCACGAATCTCAGTGAAATAGAACTAGTTCTTGGGGAAGAGGCAGGGCTTTATTTTATTCGACTGAGCGTTGACGATAAAGAGGATGTTATTCCAGTAGTGAAATTATAATCAGCTCGCTCGACAAGGTTTGGGCTCGATTCATCTTACGGCTACTCGGCAATTTTATTGAACGCGATTTTTAATCGATATTGCTTGTCGCAAAATGTTTAATTGAAACAATTCCATCGAATGACATATCTTTGTCATATGAAAGTTCTTCTATCAATCTCCCTGGTCTTAATATCACTCACATCATATTCTCAAATCCCTTCAGGATATTACGATTCTGCATTGGGCTTCACAGGTGATGCACTGAAAGAAAAACTACACCTTATCATAGATAACCACACAGAATTTCCCTACACAAGTTCAGGAACCGATGTATGGGACATCCTGAAAGAAACGGACAAAGACACCTCAAATCCAAACAATGTAATTCTCCTATATTCAGGTTGGTCTGTAAATGCCGCACAGGAATACAACAATGGTTCTGGGTGGAATCGCGAACATGTTTGGCCTAGATCCCGTGGTGATTTTAGTACTGGTGCTGGAGTGGGAACGGATGTACATGCGATTAGACCATGTGACATTTCCGTTAACGCCGCTCGAGGAAATCGCTGGTTTGGTGAATGTTCTGACGAATACATCGACGCAAGTGGGCCTACAGGGAGCTATGTCGGTTCTAGCTCATGGGTATGGAAACCGAATGATAACGTAAAGGGAGACGTTGCTCGTATGATTTTCTACATGGCGACGCGTTACGAAGGAACGAACGGAGAGCTAGATTTGGAGCTTATTGACTACTATCCAGCGGATGATATGACGAATTTACCCGTTCATGCGATGTTCGCAGATTTGTATCAATGGCATCTCGAAGACCCTGTTGACGATTGGGAAAGAAGCCGAAATGACATTATCTATTACCAATACCAGAACAACCGAAATCCATACATCGATCATCCTGAATATGTATTTGAGGTGTGGAATGATTTTGCGACGGCTAGCCTTGAGGAACAATCAGGAACGAACTCGAAACTTACGATTTACCCTAATCCAGCGAAGGATTATTTAACTGTTACTTGGAAAGATCAGGATGGATATACGATCACAGTTCTTGATATGGTGGGAAGGGTGATGAATACGAATACCTCATTGACAGGAGAAAGTCAGATTCTCAATGTAGGAGAATTGGAGCGAGGTAATTATTTAATTCAAGTTTCGAAAGACGGCCGAATAACAACGACCGGATTTACTATCGAATGAAAGTTAGAGTGTTATTGAAAACCTGACTTTTAAAGATTATCCTAAATAGCTTATGAAAGCAATACTGTCTTTTTTTGTTATGCTTTTTTTGAGTCTGATGACTCACGCAGAAACTATCATTGTTCTCAATACAAACAATAGCGGAACTGGATCACTTCGTCAAGCAGTAATTAACTCTGTTGATGGTGATACCATTCGATTTGATTCTGCACTAATCGCTTCTGGATCAGATACAATCTTGTTGAACTCAGATATTAGTTTTACCAAAGGGCTTGTTTTTAAAGGTCTGTACAATTCCACGGACACATTATATGTGAGCGGTCAAAATATTACCGAAATTTTTGTCGCTAATTTATCGACTACTTCAACTCTCACACTGGTGCTGGATAGTATGTGTTTAGTGAATGGTTATCATCCCGTAAGTGGTGGTGCTGTTGATTTCCGAGGAGATAAACTCGAACTTAGAAACAGTTATTTTTTCAATAATCGCGCAATTTCCTATGGCGGAGCGATTCAAGCAATAGCTAAGAATGTACCAGGTTTTATGACGGTTGAGGTGGATATTTCAAATACTAAAATCAATCACAACTTGGTTTTCAATGCTGCCGGTGGAGGAGTTAATATCAGTGCGCAGGAAGAAACTATCGTCAATATTTCTAATTCAGAAATAAATTTCAACGAATCCCTTACGGGGCCTGGAGGTGGCATCATTGCATTCTCGAATACACGATCTACGAAAATTACCATTCTTAATTCTGAGATCAACTCCAACATTGCTGGTGATGAAGGAGGTGGTTTATATACTCGATCGGTATCGAATTCAGCTCAGCCAAATCCAGTAGATTCTGTGCAGTTGACAATAGTCAATTCAAGTATTAGCTATAATTCGGCTCAATTGGAAGGTGGGGGTATCTATACCAATTTAATTTCCAATAACGATAACTGCTCATACCTAGTGACACTTAAGAATTGTAAGATCAATAATAATTCAAGTTTGGACGATGGTGGAGGGATCTATTCGCGATCTAATAACACCATTTTTGATTTAGAATCTGCGGAAATTGTCATTGAGGATTCAGAATTAAAGAACAATACAGCATTGAATGGTGGAGGAGGATATTTGGATAGTGATTATACGGTGCCCGGAGGTATCAGTGTGAAGCTTATTAATTCTACTATTGATCAAAATTCCTCCAGTTACTTTGGAGGGGGGATATATACCCGAGGGTATTATGCGCAAGTGGAAGTGGATAAATCGACCTTCTCAGGGAATACATCAGGAGATGGTGGGGGACTCTATTTTGCGACTCGCTACAGATTGCCCCTTTTCAATCAAGCGTTGAGCGTGGTTAAGTCTACTATTTCGAGTAATTCGGCTATGACTGGAGGAGGAGTTTTCGTTAGTTTTTCTAATCCTGATATTGAGAGTATCAATACGCAGTATTCAACGTTTTACAATAATTCTGCGGTAACTGGTGGGGCAATTTATGCCAACTCAACGACTTCCATTGCCCCATATGCCCTGAAATTTAAAAGCTCCATAATTGGTGTGAATGGTTCAAATTCCATTTCAGCGACGAATCTTCAATCCGAAGGATACAATATTTTCAGCGATCCCGTCGTAACAGGAAGTGTTGCCTCGGACCAACTAGGAATTGATTCAACTTCTCTCAATCTTACGCCCCTTCAAAATAATGGTGGGTCAACCTTAACGCACATGCCGAATGCAACGAGCCTCGCAATTGACACGGGAGACCCTCAGGAATTTTCCGCCTCACAAAACTGGATAATCTCAGGGATTCGAGAGTCCGGAGCTGCCGAGCTTACAAGTATTATTTATGATACATTGATTGTTGCGGTTTGCGATAGTTTCATTGTGCCAAGTGGAAATCAAGTTTTGTTTAGTTCGGGGGTTTATTCTGATACGCTATTTGGTTCACCCAATGATACCTTGTTTACGATCGATTTGACCAATAATCAATCGGCTGGTTTTGTTGCTCCAACAGTATGTAATTCATCATTTATTGCCCCAAGTGGAGCTGTGTTTAGTTCTTCAGGCCTTTACCAAGATACAATTCCAAATGCAGCAGGGTGTGATAGTATAATCACGATTGATTTAACGATCAATTCAAATTCTTTCTCGAATGTCAATGAATTCGCGTGTAGCTCGTATACCGGGCCCAGTGGACAAATCTACACGTCAAATGGAACCTATACGGATACAATCCCGAACGCAATCGGTTGCGATAGCATTATCACGATTAATCTTACATTTCAAGAATCATATAGTACCCTCGTAGAGAGTATTTGTACTGCTAATTATACTGCACCAAGTGGTGCGATTTACCTAAGTTCAGGAGTCTATTCTGATACGATTGTTAATGCTCTTGGGTGCGATAGTATCATTACGGTTGATTTAACGATAAACTTGCCGACATCATCTACTGTAGTATCAACAGAGTGCGATACATATATCTCGCCCGCTGGAAACGTTTACACCACTTCTGGAGTTTATTCTGATACTATTTTGAATGCAGTCGGATGTGATAGTGTCATCACGCTAGATCTTACGATTGTTCAAGTGAATACCTCCGTTGTTAATACTAATCAGAGTTTGGAAGCGGTGGTTGGAGCAACAAACTACCAGTGGCTTGATTGTAATAACGCATTAGCTCCAGTACTTGGAGAAACCGCAGCGACTTTCGTTGCAACCTTGAATGGATCCTACGCTGTTCAAATCGAGCAGAATGGTTGTGTCGATACAAGTGCTTGCATCGCGGTCGATTATGTTGAGGTCTTTGAAATGAGTGAAATGAATTGGGCAATTTACCCGAATCCAACTGTTGATAAAGTGATGATTAACTTTAACGAGCAAGTAGAAGAGGGTAGAATTAAAGTGATCGATCCTCAAGGAAAGTTGATACAGAGTAAAATGCATCTAAATGTAGATGCGGTTGAATTTTCTTTGGGTTCAGCTTCAGGACTTTATTTTGTTGAGATTAGTGTCAATGAGAGGACAGTAAGGTTTCCTGTGATTAAACTGTAATCGCTTTTCTCCTAGTGACATTGCCTCTTTCCTCGGAGTAACCCAACAAACACTTAGCATTGTTTGATGGTGAAAGTTATCATCTGTGCGCAGTGCAGGTTTCGTGGTATATCTGTCTAAAGCAATGAAACGAGATCAAAAAATAGTACGAACTTTCATCATACTCAGTGAGTAGTTATAGATTTTATCGATGGAGAAATCGAGTAATTCATTTTTATCGATTTAAAATTCCCGTTAAGTTTGTAAGAAAGCGTTATCCTGTAAAAAGGAGAATGAGTAGCAATAATCACTTAAACACAAGATAAATGGACAAACAAAGCGGTAAATGCCCAGTAATGCATGGAGGCAATACAACGGAAACAACGAACAAAGTATTTTGGCCCAATGCCTTAAACCTTGATATCCTGCACCAACACGATAGCAAAACGAACCCAATGGATTCGGATTTCAACTATCGTGAAGCACTGAAAAGTTTAGATGTCGAAGCGCTTAAGTCAGATGTGAAAGAACTATTAACGGACAGCCAAGATTGGTGGCCCGCTGATTGGGGGCACTACGGAGGTTTCATGATTCGAATGGCGTGGCATTCTGCAGGAACGTACAGGATTTCTGACGGTCGCGGTGGAGGAGCTTCAGGAAACCAACGATTTGCACCGTTAAATTCCTGGCCGGATAACGTCAGCTTAGATAAGGCGCGTCGACTGCTTTGGCCAGTGAAAAAGAAGTATGGAAATAAAGTAAGCTGGGCAGATTTGATCATTCTGGCAGGTACGATGGCATATGAGAGTATGGGATTGAAAACATTTGGCTTTGCCTTTGGACGTGAAGATATCTGGCATCCTGAGAAAGATGTTTATTGGGGTGCAGAGCAAGAGATCCTTGCACCAAGTGATCATCGATATGAAAACCTAGA
>JBGCDF010000142.1:0-38344 GCA_045105095.1 Crocinitomicaceae bacterium
CGAGAACCTCACCCCTCCAAGTAGACTTTAGGACCCCCAGAGGGGTGATGTTCTCGAACCCCGTCTCATTATTTGTTAAATCGGTAACTAAACCCCACAGAAATGCGTTAATAAGTAAAGAACAGCGCACTATTTCGCGTCTGCTCATCTCCTAACTTTGTGGTATGTGGAAAAAAAGGCTTCTTCGATTTAGCAAATGGTTCTTTGGAATCTTGTTAGGTCTAATCCTTTTGATTTCATTGATTCTTTACATGTACAAGGATGAGATTTGCGACATCGTTATCGGAAAAGTGAATACTTATTTGAATACAGAAGTAGAGGTTTCTGAGGTTGATCTTACTTTTTGGAGCACTTTCCCAAATCTTTCCGTAGACTTCAATAATGTCTTTATTCAAGATCCTTATGAAGAGGCTACTGAACGCGACACCTTGTTTGCCAGTGAGCAAGTTCGATTGAAATTTAATCCATTTGATATTTGGAGGGAGAACTATACCGTAAAATCCATTGAAGTAAGTCCGGGAACCCTCCAATTAAAAGTGAACGGAGAGGGCGAAGAGAATTACAATATTGTTAAGAGTAAGGAGGATACGGTAGAACAGGCTCCAGTTGATTTAAATCTGGAACTCATAGAGTTTGAAAACTTCCGTTTGTCGTATGATAACCGTATGACGGATCAACTCTATCGAACACACCTGAAGAACATGACGTTGAACGGAGCTCTCAGTGAGTCTGTTTTTTCAACAACAGCTTCTACTAATATGAAGATCCTTGAGGCACGAAGCGGGAAAGTTACACTACTAAAAAATCAGCCAGCCCGTTTATCTATTCAGGTAAACGTCAACAGCGACTCGAGCACAGTAGAGATTCCACCTTCTACGATTTATATCTCCGAATTACCATTTGATTTTAATGGAATGGTTGATAGTTTAGGATATGATTTTCATGTAAAGGGAAAGAACATAGCAATAGCTGATGCTGCATCCCGTTTCTCGGTAGAGCAATCAGCACAGGTCAAAAAGTTGGAAGGAACAGGCTACTTACTGTTTGATCTCAATGTAAACGGGAAGAACAATAATGCTTCTCCGGCAACGATACAGTGTAATTTTGGTGTGGATAATGGTTTTCTTAAAGATCCGTCTTCCCAATTATCACTGCAGAAATTACATCTCGAAGGTGAGTATTCCAATCTCGGAGGGAAAGCAAAGGAGTTCTTGGCCTTGCGAAATGTTTCATTCAATACCAAAGGAGGACCCTTTGCGGGTAATCTCATGCTCACAAAGTTTGATGCTCCACATCTGGACGGAAGCGCAGATGGAACGATTGATTTGACAATTCTTCATGCGATCTTTCATATCCCTGTTGTTGAAGAGATGAATGGTTCGATGAAGATACATTCTGACTTCATTGTGAACGGAGTTCTTCGAGAAGATGAATCAATGGATTACAACATTCAAAAGTGTGAAGGAGAAGTTGATTTAATGGAAGTCGACGTGAAATTGAAAGATGATCAACGTAGGTTTTCCAATTTGAATGGTCGTGTTTACCTTCGAAATAATGAAGCTGGACTAAAGGACATCACATTGAATTTGGGCAAATCCGATTTTGAAATCAACGGTGTTTTCAAGGACGTTGTGAACTATTTTAAGGGAACAGGGAGTCTTATTTCTGACCTTGATGTCCATAGTAATCGAATTAGCATATCCGATCTGGGAAGCACAACGAAAGACGAGAAGGAAGATTTACAGCGTGTCTTTATGCTTCCGGAGGACATTCGGGGAACTGCCTTTTTGGATGTGGGGAGAATGGATTACGAAGGTCACGTTTTCTCTCAATTGAAAGGCAACATGACGATCAACGGTCGAGTAATTAACTTCCCGCAGATTTCGGTGAATAATGGAGGAGCGGATATTCGTGGATCGCTCAATATTGAAGAACGAACACCTGAATATTTCTACCTGAAAAGCAATCTTGTTTCGAAGAATATGCGTTTCAAACCCCTGTTCAAAGAGTGGAACAATTTCCAGCAGGATGTGATCAAAAGCTACAACATTGACGGTGTTGCACAAGTGAGTTTGAATTTAGAAGCTCCATTTGATTTACGCGGAGGGATCATTTCGTCTGGAATTATGGCGACAATCGGGTTGCAGATTGATAATGGAAGATTGAAAAACGTGTCCGCCTTCAAATCGATAACAGAGAGTTTGAGAGAAACGTCGAGTGCTCGTATGATCATAGGGAAGAACAACATCAATTCCTTCGAAAAGAAACTGCTCGACCTGAAATTTGAGCAGCTTTCGAATACCTTGATTATCAGAAATGGAGTAATCACCATTCCACAAATGTCCATTTCGTCATCGGCGTTAGACATAGAGGTTTCGGGAAAACATACCTTCGAAAATAAGATCGATTATCGCTTTGGGTTCCGCCTGCAGGATATCAAGGAAAAGAAGACAAGTGAGTTCGGAGAAATAATCGATGATGGGACAGGGGTTCGCGTATATGTGCGCATGTTTGGTTCGATGGACGACCCAAGTGTAGAATGGGATGGAGAATCCAGAAAGGAACAGGCCAGAAAGAACCGTGAAGAAGAAAAGGAGACTGTTCGTTCGATGTTTAGGTCTGAGTTTGGTTTATTTAAGAACGATTCGACTGTTCAGGAGTACATCCCAAATAAAGTTCCAGAGGAAGAGCTGATCATTGAATTCAATACGAAGGATACGATCGAGGAAGTTTTCGATGAGCACGAACCTCTTTTCAAGCGAAAGAAGAAAGATCGACCACAACTGCGAAAATGGGAATTAGAGAAGAAGAAAGAGAAAGAGGAATCCGTTGAGTTCGACTTTGATTGATCTCGGATTATTGGATTTTTTTGACTGTTGGAGCACAAAGCGCTTGGATGTATTGTCATTTCAATTAATCCAACGATCCAACGATCCAACGATCCAACGATCCAACGATCCAACGATCCAACGATCCAACAATCCAACAATCCAACCGCCCAAAAATCAGAAGGCTGAGCGGAGTCGAAGCCTACTTCAACGTACTCGGACACACATAATCCGTCAACTCAATCTTGGCTGGATCGAACGAGCGATAACCTTCAGTAATATTCGTGAACTTAGTGTATCCGTTCTGCATCAAGATCGAAATCGCGATCACGCTACGGTATCCGCCTGCGCAATGAATATGATAATGCGTTCCTTTATCCAATTCGTTTAGACGGTTGTTGATGAAATCTAGCGGGTAATGCTTCGCATCTGCAACGTGTTCTGCATCGAATTCTCCTGGCTTACGTACATCAACAATATTTGTGTCTCTGTAGATTCCTTCGAACTCACTCACAGGCATGGTCTCAATGGTATTGAGCGTTCCTTCATAGGCATTAACCCCACCTTTTAGATAACCTACCGTGCCGTCGTATCCAACGCGTGCTAAACGTCTCACAGCTTCTTCTTCCTGACCTTCCGGAGCAATCAAAACAATCGGGCGTTCAATATCTTCAATTAAAGCACCAACCCACATTGCGAAAGTTCCATTCAAACCGATAAACAAAGAATTTGGAATGAAGCCCTTCATGAAATCGTCTTGATGACGAACATCCAGAATCAATGCACCATTTTCAACTTCTTCTTTGAATTCACTTAGCGATAGTGCCCGTTCTCCTTTCGCGATTACATTGTCAACGGACTCGTATCCCATTTTGTTCATCATCGCATTTTTCGGGAAGTAGCTCGGTGGTGGTTGAATTCCTTCCGTTACTTCTTTGATGAATTCTTCGCGAGTCATGTCTGTGCGAAGCGCATAGTTCGTCTCTTTTTGTTCACCCAAGTGACCTACAGTTTCAGAACTCATGTTTTTTCCACAAGATGATCCTGCTCCATGAGCCGGATACACCACTAAATCGTCTGGCAAAGTCATGATACGATTACGCAAAGAATCGAAGAGCATTCCTGCTAAATCTTCTCGTGTCAAATCTCCTTTGATCGCCAAATCTGGTCGTCCAACATCTCCTAGAAAAAGTGTATCTCCTGTAAAGATCGCATGCTCTTTTCCGTTTTCATCAATCAGTAGGTAAGTCACAGATTCAGGAGTGTGTCCTGGAGTGTGCAATACCTTCAAGGTGATATCACCAATTTCGAATGTCTGATTATCCTCAGCAATGATACAATCAAAAGCTGGGTTTGCCGTTGGACCGAACACGATTGGTGCTCCCGTCTTCTTAGATAGGTCGACATGTCCAGAAACAAAATCAGCATGGAAATGCGTTTCAAAAATATACTTGATCGTCACTCCATTGCTCTCGGTCATTTCCAAATATGGTTCCGTTTCACGCAAAGGATCGATGATGGCAACTTCACCATTACTTTCGATATAGTAAGCAGCTGCGGAAAGGCATTTCGTATAGATTTGTTCAATTTTCATCGTTACATCGCTTTTGAGGGGGCAAATATCGGGATTTATTTGGGGTGAATTGTCATAAAACTGCCATAAGTCAAATCTAGAATGAGTAAATTCAGACAATAAATGTTAAGTATGAATTGGAGAAGATTCGTTTTGTTTTTGATCGTCAACTTTGGTGCGTTGGCTTTAGGTGGATTCTTTACAGGGTCGGGCGTGGCGTCTGATTGGTATCAGAACATGGACAAAGCTCCATGGACTCCTCCGGGATGGGTGTTCGGCGCAGCTTGGACCTTTATCATGATTTGCTTTTCATTTTTCATGACCTATGCATGGGAGGTTTCTAAGGATCGCTCGATGCTTTTGACATTGTTTATCGTTCAATGGATTTTGAACGTTGGTTGGAATCCAGTGTTCTTCCATTTTCGGGAAGTACTACTCGGATTAATTGTCATTTCCGCACTGACATTGCTGGTCTTTTATTTCCTCTTTAAGTTCCGAAAGGATTTAAAATGGAAAACTTTGTTCATTCTTCCTTATGTCATTTGGCTGACAATCGCAACGTCCTTAAACGCCTATATCTACCTTAATAATTGATGCCGTGCCCAGATTACACCTCGTTGAATTTGAAGATTTAAGTTGGTTCCCCAAGAACATTCGGAACTACATGACAGACTTTTTGCAGTTCACAGCAAACAAGTTCGATTTTTACAAGACGATTACACCTATCCTGAAAAGAGGCATCGAAGCGTCCAATACAAGTCAGATTGTTGATCTTGCTTCTGGTGGGGGTGGTGGATGGTTGAAACTTTCAGAGCGCGTTGCCGAAGAAATGCCTGATGTAAAAGTGCGCTTGACGGATTTCTATCCTAACCTTACTGCATTTAAGCGCACGCGAGATCAAAATCCTAAAGTCTTCACATTTGAAGAGAAGTCAGTCAATGCATTGGATGTTCCAAAAGATTTGAAAGGACTGAGAACACAGTTTCTATCGCTACATCACTTCAGGCCTGATGATGCGCAACAAATTTTCCAGAATGCGGTAGACGCTCAAAGTCCCATTGCGGTTTTCGAAGCGCAGAAGAGATCGATAGGGGATTTTATCAAGTTTTTCTTTTCGCCCATTAACGTGTTGATCTTGACTCCATTTATCAAGCCGTTCAGCATCGGAAGAATCGTGTTCACGTATCTCATTCCGATTGTTCCACTCTTTACATGGTGGGATGGATTAGTTTCTGTTCTGAGAACGTATTCCGAAAAAGAACTGAACGAAATGCTTTCCAAATTGAAAAACGGCGATTCTTTCGAATGGGAAGTCAGCTTCAAGAAAAACGGACCGATAAAAATTTACTACGTCTTGGGGATTCCCAAATCTTAATGAACGAGCAATTCAGAAATCAAATCAATGAAATTCGGAAGTTGAATTCCCGATGATGAAGACACATGTATCGGAGTGATCTTCTTCTCTTCAGTTGTTGAAGCTTCATCCGCGTTTGACTCTTCCTCAACTTCTGTTGCAATTGTTTCTGTTGACATTTTGCCAAGCGTAAACTGTCCTTCGTTGATATCTTTGATTAGGTCAGCAATTTCATCCGCAGAGATTTTATCCTTGTCGAATTCAATCATCGCCTTACTCGTTTCATCCATTCCTTTGAAATCGAACGAACATCGTGCTACCGCTCCAGTACCTAATAATTCTTTTCTGATCGATCCTCCACAACCCATTACGCAGGTCATTCCATCGATTTCAGTTGTCATCTTACGATTTGGGATTACCGCAACCAATTCATCTTCCGAAAGGGTATCAGTTTGAGCCTTATTTTCCGCATTGGAAACTTGGTCTGTCGAGGTTGAGCATGAAGCTAACAGTGATACTAGAATTCCGGTGAAGAGAATTTTTTTCATAATTGCGGCCTTGAAACCACAAAATTACGTTAAAACGGGATACTGCCTAATGAAAAAATTGTTAAATATTTCGTTGATTTACCCTCTTTTGGGTCAATTTCGAGTTTTCAGCGAATCAATATGGATAAATATCCTGAAAACAGTGCGTAATACAACTTTGACGCATTAATTTTACGGTTTATTCAGGAAATGAAGCAATTGAAACCTCAACATGTTCTGTTATTCCTTCTTGGAGTGATGCTCGTGCTCGCACCAGTGGTATATTTTATGCCCGAAGATGGTGTAAAAGTGGCGGGAACTGAGGTGAACTTCATGACCAAAGAAGACTTCTTTCATCCAAAAGTACAAGAGAACGCAGACGTAGACGATATTTTCAACTCCATTGATACGTCAATGAACGGAAATACTCAACCTATAAAGCCACTGATTAAGCACCAAAATGGATCAAATGGAGATATGGGTGCGCCCGGAGGTGGAAGCTACGAAGTAGAAAGCGTAGTCGACCTACAAATGACAGATGCTGGGAAAACGAACCTGAATAATTTCTTCTCAGCCTTGAGTGGTGCTGCAGGTCAAGGAGAGCGGATTTCCATTTTGCACTACGGTGACTCTCAAATTGAAGGGGATCGAATGACTGGCTTTATTCGCGAGAGAATTCAAAATCAGTTTGGAGGAAACGGTCCTGGTTTGATTCCAGCGACGAACGTTTACGATACCTACGCCTTTAACCAGACGTATTCAGACAATTTTCAGCGCTATACCTGTTTTGGAGGAGCGCGATTGAAAAGTGCAAAATATGGAGTGATGGCTTCGGCTTCTCGATTTACTCCTGAATACAAGACGGAAAGTGAAGAGGAACTTGATTCTATTCTCCTAGAGTTAGAAGAGCAAACGGGATGGATTGAAGTTGGACCTTCTTCACGTGGATTTTCGCGAGTGCGATCGTTCAATAACGTGAAAATGCATTACAACAGCTGTATTGCACCAACAATGCTGCGCGTATATCAAGATGGTTCTATTATCCATGAAGACAGTTTGATCATGGATGGCGGGCAACACACCGTTCATTTGAGTTTTCCATCAACACCAGGTCCATTGAAGTTTGAATTTACTGGAAAGATCAGTCCGAATGTCTGTGCCTTCTCACTGGAAGGTGATATCGGAGTGCAAGTATCGAACATAGGAATGCGCGGTTCTAGCGGAACGGTTTGGGGTTCAATGAATCATGGAGTGCTGGGTACAATGTACCGCGAAGCGAATACGAAATTGGTCATCATGCAGTTCGGAGGGAACTCGGTTCCAAGCTTCACGGATAGTACTTCGGTGCGAAATTTTGCGAGTTACTTCAAGGGGCAAATCAACGCGGTGAAACGATTGAATCCCGGAGCGATGGTCATTGTAATTGGTCCAAGCGATATGTCCAAGTACGAAGAAGGACTGTACAATACCTATCCTTTGTTGCCGTATTGCATTGATCGTATGATTGCGGCAACCAAAGAAACAGGTAGCGCTTATTGGAACTTATACGCCGCGATGGGAGGCTATAATTCAATGCCTGCGTGGGTCGAAAAAGGGATGGCAGGCTCAGATTACATCCACTTCAGTGGGGCTGGGTCGAAATTCGCGGCACAGATGTTCTACAACGCCCTCATGTCAGAATATAACCTGTGGAAAGGAAATTAATGGAGTTGTTGTTATACATAGCGTTGATGTGTTTACCCGTAATTGGTGCAGCTCAAGATTCTCTTCCTGATTCGATTGTTGGTGCTGGGTTAGCCGCATACAACTTTCCTGATTTTAGAGACATGGATACGTCTTATCAATCGACTTATCCCTTCGTGCATTACGAGAGAAATAACTATAGATTCTATTCTGATGAGAGTCCGAATTTCGAGACGTTTTACAGCAAGTTTTCGGACATAATCGAAACGAAGCGAGGAAAGCTGAACGTATATCACATCGGAGGATCGCACATTCAGGCGGACATCTATTCGCACGATGCACGTGAATTCCTCGAATCGAATTGGGACGGATTGCAAGGCGAACGCGGTTGGGTATTCCCCTTTGATTTGGCCAAAACAAACAATCCAGCGAATTATGAATTTTCTTCTCCGAATAGTTGGCGAGCCTATCGAAGTGTAGTTAACAAACCAGCTAAACATGGAATTGATTACGGTTTACTTGGCGCAATGATCACTTGTGCTGATACGGCAATCACGATTCGCTTTAAGCATGATCGAACCAAAGTAGCCGCACCAATCACACACATTCGTATCTTCCATAATATTGGAGATTTTCCTTACTGGATGCATTTTGGAGCAGATGAATTATTGGTTTGGAAAACGACCCATAATGCCGAGGTAGGCTATTCGGATGTGTATCTCACCGATCCAGTCGACACCTTGAATATTCAATTTCAACCGATCGCCAATCAAGTTCCGGAATTGGAAATTTATGGTTTCATCTTAATGAATGATCAACCTGGAATTTCATACACATCCATCGGAATTAATGGAGCAGGGTTGTACACCTATTTGGGGAATAAGCGCTTCGAAGAACAACTCAAAACCTATCCTCCAGATATGTTTGTGTA
The DNA here is from genome assembly GCA_045105095.1 of Crocinitomicaceae bacterium. Taxonomy (GTDB): domain Bacteria; phylum Bacteroidota; class Bacteroidia; order Flavobacteriales_D; family Crocinitomicaceae; genus UBA4466. The sequence continues at coordinate 8,897 of JBGCDF010000142.1, forward strand.
CTCGGTTGGAACGAACGATGGCAATACAACCTACGCGAAATTCAAACCAGAAGTGTACAAACGAAATTTGGAGAAGATGATGCAAATGGCGTTGCGAGCGAACCCTGATTGCGCGCTGTTGCTTACTGTTCCAAATGATTCGTACTATCGAAGAAGATACCTCAATAAAAACATTGCTCGTGAACGAACAGTCATTATCGAATTGGCGGAACAATACAACATGGCCGTGTGGGATTTATACGGTGTGATGGGGGAACTTGGCTCTAGTAAGACGTGGAAAAATAACAAATTGATGCGAAGTGATTTGGTTCATTTTACAGGGCCTGGATATCATTTCAAAGGAGAATTGTACATCGATGCATTTTTGAAATACATGGATCAAATGGAAAATAAACAAGCGATAGAATAGATGGATTGGTTATACGACATATTGCCAATTGAACGCTTCGCTGATATCTTTTCGATGGAAATTGGCTTCGGAGAAAAGCTCGTTTTTACAGAGTTTAACTTCTGGCTCTTCTTCATTTTAGTGCTGGTAATCTTCTCTTTTTTACATAAAAACAAACTGGCTCGAAGTGTCTTTTTGACGGTTGTCAGCCTTTACGTTTATTTCAAAACTTCGGGACTATTTCTGCTCGTTTTGCTCCTGAGCATTATCGTCAATTACTTCTTTGGACGGAGCATTTTTGCCGCGCGGAGTCGACTCAGGAGTAAGTGGATTATAGCCTTTTCCGCAATATTCAACTTATTAATTCTAGGTTATTTCAAATATGCGATCTTTTTCACAGAGTCGTTCAATGAAGTATTCCACACCGATTACGAAGCGATCAATCACTTTATCCAATACGGGAAGGCGTGGGCAGGAGAGGGACTTTTTGCAAAACCAGCACCTTCGCTCGTTGCACAAATAATTCTGCCAGTTGGGGTTTCCTTCTTCACGTTCCAGAATATCAGTTATACGGTTGACATCTATCGAAAAGAAATTACGCCCGTAAAGAACTTCTTCCATTATACCTTCTTTGTTTCATTCTTCCCTCAGTTGGTGATGGGGCCAATTGTTCGTGCGCGCGATTTCATTCCTCAAATCAGTAAGCCATTTGTACTCAAACGTGATGATTTCAGTTGGGCAACCATTCAGATTGTAAAGGGATTGGTGAAGAAAATTGTCATCGCCGATTTCTTGGTGGTTCATTTCATTAATCGAGTAGCAGAAGACCCGAGTGCTTATCCAGGCTTCGTGAGTGTTTTGGCTATGTGGGCATATTCGCTGCACATCTACGCCGATTTCTCGGGATACACAGACATCGCCATTGGACTTTCCCGCTTGATGGGGTTCGAGCTCAAAGAGAACTTCAATTCGCCTTACAAAGCGATTAACGTAGCAGATTTCTGGCGCCGTTGGCACAAGTCACTCGGTTCCTGGTTGCGCGATTACCTGTACATTCCTCTTGGAGGAAATAGAGGAGGGACCATCGGCTCATACATTGCCATTTTCTTTATTTTCACTTTCCTGATTTTTATTACAGGATGGTATGATCTGCTCTATATCTACGCTGGATTGACCGTTTTGTATCTGATCGGTATGGCCGTCTTCAAGGATTTCAAGCGCTACGTTCACCGAGATTTGAACCTGTTGATCACCATGGTGATTGGAGGTCTCTGGCACGGAGCGAGTGAAAACTTTGTGATTTGGGGAGCGATGAACGGTGTTGCCCTGATCATTTACAAGTACTGGAAACAGATCAGTCCGTACGAGAACAAATCGAACTTCTTCGTGCATTTCTGGAAGATCTTCATCACGTTTAACTTCATCACCTTTACGCGAATTTGGTTCAAATTGGAACTCGATGGAATGCCGAACATTATGCTGGACCAAATCTGGAATCACTTCGGTTTCACATGGGAGACATTTGTGAAAGTTCTTTCAACCTATCAGGCAGTATTCTGGGTGATGCTCGGTGGATTCATCATTCACTGGTTGCCAGACAAAGTCAAGAAAATGTACGAGGGTTGGTATACAAGAATGCCATTGCCACTTCAGGCTGTGTCTGTCGCAGTTATTCTCTTGTTGATGTATCAAGCCATTTCGGGCGATGCTCCGCCATTCGTTTATTTGATGTTCTAAAATTGAAATGATGAAAAATTACCGCGTACTAGTTGCTTTATTGAGTGGAATGATCTTGTTTTCCTGTTCGATGGAGGGAGATACTGAATCAGAAGAAAACGGAATTGATGTCGAAGAAAGGAGTGGTGATTCCAATGGAGAAATCATGGACGAAGAGTCTATGCAAGAGATGGAAGAAGCAGAAGCTCAGTTAATTTGGAAAAACTATCGCAACGAGCGCTTCGATTTCTGTGTAGACTATCCCTCGAATTTCTTAACGCCTCAAGGAGAATCAGAAAATCATGATGGAAATACCTTTGCGAATGCAAATGGATCGAGTGAAATGCGCGTTTCTGGAATTTACAATGCCTTGGACGAAACGATTGAAGAGGCCTTTGAGCGAGCAACGGAGAATGATGTCTATTACGATGATGAACGAAAAATCACCTACAAAACCCAAGAAGGCGATTGGTTTGTAGCTTCCGGTAATTACAATGAGAGCATTTTCTATGTGCGATCCTCATTGATTCGAGATACCTTTTATACGCTTTACTTCGAGTATCATGCATCGGAAGTGCAAAAGTTCGATGAAATCATCAAGCGCGCGAAGAACTTCCCAGATTGTTGATCTTTACACGATCATCCAAGGACGCTGACTGAGGCTCTCGAAGTCAGAAGTCCAGATCACTATGGAGCAATTGTACACTTCGACTTCGCTCAGGGTTCAACTGAATCAAGCGCTCGGTCCACATAAGTTTGGGTAGCGCAGTCTGAAACCCTATCTTTGCATAAAATCATCTCCAAATGAAAAAACTACTCGTTATTTTCGCTCTCCTTGTTAGCTCCACATCTTTCTCTCAATTGAACATCGACGTGATGTGCTACAACGTGCTTAACTTCCCGAATGGGAGTAATCGTGAGGATACATTGAAGAAAGTTCTGTCATACTATACGCCCGATATTTTGATGCTTCAAGAGCTAAAATCTGGAGGAGGACTGAACCAGATTGTAAATGTGATGAACGAGTTATCTGATGATTATTTCGCAGCGGGAACATGGGTTCCTCAACAGTCGGGAAGTACATCGTACAAATTGCAGCAAAATATTGTCTACAATGCTACAATGTTCGGGATTGCTGAAGAACGATACCTATTGACGAGTCATCGCGATATCAACTATTTCAAGATGTTTATCAAGGATGAAGATTTGCCGACAACGAACGATACAACGTTTCTTCATGTGTATGTGACGCATTTGAAGGCATCGCAGGGATCGGCAAATGAAGTATTGCGTTACGAAATGGCGCAAGTAATGCGTGCAGATGTGAACACGCTTCCTCCGGACAGCTATGTATTGGTGGGAGGAGATTTCAACGTGTACACAAGTACGGAAGATGCTTATCAACATTTGACGGAGACGGGATTAAACAATACATTAATCGATCCAATCGGAATGCCTGGAAACTGGCACAGTTCATCTTTTCCAAATAAAGAAATCCTGACACAATCTACACGACTGAATTCATTATCTGACGGATCAGGTGGGGGAGTTGATGACCGCTTCGATTTTGTGTTGCATAGTACGGAGTTACATGCAGGAAATCCTGAATTATCTTATGCCGCAGGAACGTACAAAGCTTTAGGAAACAACGGAACATGCTACAATACGGATTTGTACAATTGTTCAACGGTGAACAATGTTCCTGACTCCATTTTATGGGCCTTGTACTATTGTTCGGATCACCTACCAGTGGTACATTCACTGATAAGTGATATCGTTTTATCCGTTGATGATAATCAACTTCCGCAGTTCGCGATTTTCCCAAATCCAGCGAAGCATGAATTGACAATTGATGTGAAATCAAACGAGGTAGTTGAAGCGCAAATTATTGATCTAACTGGAAAAGTTCGAACGCAAGAGACTATTTCAGGTTCAACGCGAGTAGATGTTTCTTTCCTTCAAGCAGGAGTGTATTTCGTGAGAGTCGAAGGTTCTAGTGCCACTTTGAAGTTTGTAAAGCAGTAGAAGAATTACAGAAAGGATTAAAGAATCGGGGTTCGACTTCGCTCACCCCTCCAAGATCTTTTCAATCGACTGAGCAGAGGGTTGAGGCTCTCGACCCCCGTCTCAATTACTTATACAATTCAATAAAGTCGCTCACCTCCTGAACAAACAAAACAGGTTCGTTATCCATAGGAGAGTGGCCTGAGAATTGAAAGATCACAAGTTCTTTATCCGAGGTGCCCACATTGTTGTATCCCGAAACGCCAAGAGCGGGAGGAACGACAAAGTCATATTTTCCCCACAAAAACTGAGAAGGAATCGTAATTTCATTCAATCGATCCGTTAATGGATTGTTCTGAGAATCTTCGTTCAGCGGAGGGTTTACCGCTTGATTGTTCATGTAAACAGCAATGCTTGCATCAGGATTAGTGAACAAACCAAAATCCGATGGGTTTCCTTCAGGGCCATTGCTGGCAATATCTGGTATTTGCCCTTCTGCTTCAAATCCTTTTGAGTTCAGAAGTCCTTGTTCCTGAGAACTGATATCATTCGTGTCAATAGCTTCGATGTCTGGAAGAAGACCATTCCAAAAATCAAGGCTATTCCCCAAAGCGACCTGCTCATTGCCGATTTCTAGGAACATTTTTACGGCTTCGATATCATTTTTAACGAAATCATGACCTCCATCTACTTCGATCCATCCTTTTAGCTCAGACTGAATGTCTGTATTGATTAATGCATGAGCGGATGTTATTCCTCCCCAGCTGTGCCCCATGAGGAAAATACTGATGTCGCTTCCGTACTTTTGTTTTAGGAAAAGTGTCAGCGCGTAGACATCTTTTGAATTTTGTTCCAATGTCAGGTCTTCTGAACTGAAACTTCCCTGAGATGCTCCATTTCCGCGCTGGTCCATGTACACCATGGCATATTTTTCTTCTAACTGATCGGCAGAGTAACCTTCGTTGTATGCACCAGCGCCTCCTCCAGGTCCTCCGTGTAAAAGGAGGATAAACACCTTGGATTGAATATTTCCATCCACCTGAACCGCTAAATCGGCTCCGTCATTTCTGAAGTAAAAGCGTTCAAACGTCTCGGTTTCCTGCTTCGTGCATGAAACGAGGGTTATTGCAACAATTACAGCACTATAAATTACGTTTTTCATGAGTTACTTTTTTCGGTGAATGTTAATGACTGTTCCGACTTCCAATGATGCATTGGGCTGGAAACTGTGTCCATACTGAACGAGTTGAAAAATTGGCTTGCAATAAAACCGAACCGGATGATCAGCAATCGAAAACTCCTGACCAAATTGAGGTGCCAACCCGAAGGATAACGCATTATTTCCAGCTGCTGGAATGGTTCGAATCGTTCCATCCTCATCGAGTTCGTAGGTCTCAAATTTGTAATCTCTACGTAAGTAGCCCACTTCAAAACTGATTCCTAATTGGCGCTTCTTTCGCATTTTGGTGCGAAGAAAAGTGAGACCAGTATTCACAAAGTATCCGCTAGGATTATTCGGATGTGAGTATCCACCGATATTGAAGTCAACGTTTAATTCTTTGAGTTTGATTTTTGTGCCATATTTCTCTTTTCGTCTTAGACTTCGGTAAGTGCGCGTTTTCTCAACGGACCAAACGGTATAGTACGTTCCTAACTTAATCCCCGGGTGAAAAGCATTCTCACCGTAATAAGCAACGCTCAATGGCATCTCTTTGATGTTGAATGATTGCGCGCTCAGCAGTTGCGAGGAGAGCATCAAGATGATGAATAGAAAGAATTTGTTCTGTCGAATCATAACAGTAGTTTTTAATTGGGTTAAAACTAATAGCTTATATTCAATAATGTAATTTTTGAGCTTGTATTTTTTCTGATGAAGACGTCATGAGAACGAAATGTGTACATTTAAACTGCATGAATTCATCACTATCGCAGATAGCTAAAACCTTGTTTTCAGATTCACTCTTACCTGATGAACTGGAAGCGACCCTTAAATCTTACAAGTCGCTTTTATTGAATTCAACCGAACTGGATTTAAATGATCAGTGCAACAAAGTGGATATTGAATTGCAAAACGGCATTGCCATTGGCTTAAGTTGGGCGGCGTCTTGTCTGGATGACTCCATTCGAACGTTAAAGTTTTTACGGGGGACCAAGCAAGCCATTGAGACCAAACTCAAGGAAAGCGCATCAGTTCACTTGCTTTATGCTGGAACGGGTCCTTTCGCAACTTTGATTCTTCCTTTGCTGAGTCATTTTTCTTCCAATCAATTACAGGTTACATTGTTAGATGTCAATCCAACGAGTGTGGAAAATGTAACGCAGCTCATTGATCGATTTAACTTCAAGAATCATGTTCAGGAAATCCGATGCGCGGATGCCACGAAAACAACATTTGAGAAAGCTTCCGAATTTGATATCCTTCTGAGTGAAACCATGCAACACGCGTTGCAAAGTGAGTTGCAAGTGGTCATCACCAGTCATTTACTAAATCAAATGGAAGCAGATACTATTCTTATTCCTCAGTCGATAGAATTGGGAATTGTGAGCGCGAACAGTGATTCCATGAAGGTTCAGCATGTCGATCATTTCTTGAAGGTTGATGCTCATTTCCTGAGATCTCATCGAGACATCCAAGCTGGCTGGTACATTGAACAACGGATAGATTCAAAGAAATTACAATTCAGAGCGAATGAACTTCTCGCAATTTCCACCAAAATTCAGGTGCATGAAAATGAACAAATCGAGTGGAACGAAAGTGGACTAACGACACTAAAAATAATTGGTGTTCCAGAAGATTTCCAAAACACCAATGAAGTAGCCATACGATACGTAATTTCTCCCGAACCGGGTTGTGTAATCTACACGGATCGTTTACAAATTACTTAATCATCAATTTTTGAGTCAGTACAAATTCACCCAATTCGATGGTCACCAAATAAGAACCCGAAGCAAATTGGTCAGCAAATAAGAAGAAGTTTTGCTCTCCTGCTGAGATGACGCCATTATGAATTTCGTGTACTACTTTTCCAGTGATATCACGAAGTGTAATCACACCTTCGGTCTCAATTGGACTATTCACAGGAACAACCGTAATCGCATTTGCTGGATTCGGGTAAATAGCTTGGAATTCGAATGAAGTTAAATCTTCGATCCCTGATACCGCCGTTACGTCAAACTCCCAGTATCCTGTTGGCGCAACAAGCGGACGTACCGTTGTTTTTCCATTTACAGCGTTTCCTTCAACATAATATTGAATCGTTGTTCCGATGGTTTGGGCTGGAATATCAGCTACCCATGTAGCACCTCCCGTATTCGTCATTGGGACCGATGCGTACGCTCCACTTCCAGCAGTTCTGTAATACATCGTTGCACTTGAGATTCCCGAACGGTGCTTGATTTCAGCTGATACCGTATAAGGATTTACATCATCGGATGTGTCATCCAATGCCTGGTGAACAATCCATAAAGGGTCATCAACACCAATTGAGTGTGTGATACAGTGAATGGCTCCACTCAATGAAATCAAGTTTTGTCCATTGTTGTCTACATCAATCGGAACTACAGTGTACCCTGGAAGTGCTTCCTCGTATGTGCGAATAGCAACTGTATCATACTCTTGACGGTAAGAAGGCATTAAAATCGTTTTGTTCACAAATACACTATTGGAGTACGTTCTATAATAACCATTGTTATCTGGATAAAGCCCTGAAGTTGATGGTGGAACTGTTATCCTCACAACTTTATACGGTGTTCCAAATGATGAATTAAAGTTGCTCAATACGTATTGAAGATTTGCTTCAATTTGAGGTCCGTCAGCAACCCCTGATGGGTACTCGCTTACAAGGAGTGTTTCTTCGTCCAAGAGCTTCATGTGCATATCAATGTGGTGGATTCCATCGTACGGAAGAATCGGCATTTTGATATATCGATCCAGACCCATCCAATCCATTTTGATGGCATCAATTTGCGCTTCTGTTTTTGCAGTAACTGAATATGGATTCCCAGGTTCGTTCTCTTCCAAAATCAATTCCGATGCGAACCCTGTTCCGAGTCCGTCGGCCATGAAATTTCCTCCTGTGTTGACCAAATCCGTTGGAGCAAGCGTAGTCGTGTAAATCGGAATATTGTGATAGGCTGCATGCTCTTCTGGCATAACGTCATCATATGGGCGAGGTCGGTTGTATATCCAGTCGACGAGAAATAATGAATCAACATCATTCTTATACATGGTGTTCCCGGCATAATCTCGCATCCAAATACTATTGAAAGGAATTTCGAGAAAATCTACATTGGTGATGGTCACCCCAGCAGTGTTCAATTGACTTTTCACTTGATTAGAATCGCCACAAGCGATCAGTACGAGACACTCCTCTTGAGCGGCCTCTACAATCTGACTTTGAATTGAATTAAATTGACCTGTCCAAGTGATAACAAGCGTTTGAATTTCTTCCCACTCAGCAGCCGTTCTGATTTCACCAGTTGGAGCTGATTCTATTCCCCGAGCGTTGTTGAATTGATAATTCGAATAGTACTCGCGCATGATTCCTTGTTCCTCAATGGACAAGCCTTTTGGAAGCGGTTCGCTAGATGAATGTTGTTGTGCAAACGAAATAAGGGACATGGAGAGAGCCCCTAAAAAGAGTATAGTTTTTTTCATAGTTTGAGTATTGAGTACCGAAAGATACGAAATTGCCGGTAGAATACTATGTGCAAACGGACAGGGAGGTCGGGTTTTTTCAGGACTAGCTCAAACGCGTGATGTTTACTCTTTAGGATTCAATATTGTTGTCTTGTTCGTATATTCATCATATTCGGATCGACTTTCGACTTGAATCTCTTGAAAGACAATGTCAAAGCTTTCTTTGGGTTTTTCTACGAGAATGGCGAAAGACCTACTGCCTCCAGCTCTGCATCCTCCCCAAATGTTGTAGACGTTCAAAATCATTGTATTCGTAATTGGGTCAAAAGACAGATGAGTTTCTAATTTCATGTGACAATCTCCTCCATAAGATCCGGCCAGAAGAAGCTTTTTGCTGAAATCAGGTTTTTCGCAACTCATTCCGTTTTTATTCCAAATGGTAAACAGACTATCGTTGTCAATGACTCCGGTGGGGCCTCTGTAATAGTGGTGTTCATCGAATAATTTCTGACAAGACAGTGCATCGATCTCTAGATTTTCATGAATGGGAGTATTCTTTTCGGACTCAGACCTCACAGATTTCAGATCAAATATGACTTCAAAACCATCAGGAGGTTTCGGTATTTGGATTACTATGTGTCGCGTACTTTTCGAATCACAGTTCGCAGACTCCACTGCAGAAGTCCATGTGACAGTGCGATTTGAAGAATCAATTGTGACGATGTTCTCAATGCCTGTTAAACAATCACCGTGGATCGTTCGCTTCAACCAAATTACCTCACGAAATCTTGGACGACGGACCGTGAATGTTGACCAACGGAAGGTTTCTCTATGCATCGAATCAGAATCAATGATGACGTCCAAATCTGGACTAGAATCAGCATAGCTCCATGTGTTGAATTGTTCGGAAGTATCCAATATGATTATGTCGAAGTCTATGTTCTGCCCAAAAACGTTAATGGGCAGAACAGAAATCAATAGGATGAACAATTTAGATTTCATAGTGCATAAATTAGTGTTAATACGGCGAATCACAAATTAATAACGATTAAATGGACTGCGTTTCTTCTTAGAAGCACCCACTTGTCATCTAAGCTTGAATCCGTTTGGGATACACCGCCTTGCGTAATTTTGTACACGGTAATATCGTGAATTGTGTAATCATCACTCGATTTAGGAGTGGAGATTTTGTATTTGTAATCGTCGCCTTTGATTTCATCTTCCTTTTTGGACACATTGGTCAAGAGCATCACATAGCAGTTTTTCCCATATGCGCCTATCCCGAAGAACCGATCGTTTTCATTCACATTCCAAGAAATAGTGGTATCGGATTTCTCTCCACTAATTTCGTATAGTTTGTATCCACCTTTGGTTGATCTGGCAAATTTACTCCATAGTTTGAATGCATAGGCGATTGGTTGGTCAGTGTGGTTACGTTCGTTGATGATCCCTTTCTTTCCATCTATTCCACGGAAGAAATGTGCTTCGTGAATGCCTTTTCTGTTCATCCACATCCAACACGCTGACAATGCTGAGATTTCAAACTGTGTAATTGTAGGAACATCATCTTTTTCCTCTTCTCCAACAGGTCTATTCCATTCGGTGATATGATGGATGGTCGTTCCTAATTTATGAGCAACTTTCGTACTGAATTTCTCCAGAAGTTTTTGATACGTATCTGGATCATACGAGTAACAGTGCCATGAGAGGAAGTCCAATGCACGTTTGTTTTTGTTCGCTTCGTATTTGTCGATCATCGCGTCGATAATTTTCTTCCCTTTTGAGTCCGAATACGCCTCTTGGGTGAATCCGGGGCCTCCAATCTTCAGCTCGGGGTGTTTACTTCGGATGGAAGTAAGAATTTCATAAAAGAGATCGACAAAATCTTCAATACAATTTTCATCTTCAGGCCAAAAGTTCGAATGATCAGGCTCATTCCAGATTTCTACGTATTTGATTTTGTTTGCAAATGTGCTTCGCATTCTTTGAGCAATGAACTCCGCATTTTTATATCGTTCAACAATTGCCAAAGCAACGTTGCACATAGTGTTTTGCGTTCCTGTATTATTCATAAAGGTGAACTTTCCACTTTTACTCACGAAGGAAAACCCAAGTCGGAGATAGACATAAGCTCCTGATAGAATGATGTTACGAAACGCCTCATCCGTGGATTCCCAGTCGAAGGTCCCGTTCTCAATATCATAAACTTCATCCAAATCGAAACGCGAATAAAAGTCATGTGTTCGAACGCTATTGACACCGAGTTCGGCATAGTCTTTTCGATATTCGTTTGTGAGCGTCTCATCCGTGTTATTCGTCCCGTCTCCATTTTTATTGACTACTGGTCCAGTGTTTACACCAACGAGTCCAGCATGAGTTAATGTTTTTCCAAGGTAATTGTGCTCTAATTTGATTTTCTCTGACATAGTGATTGTTTTAAAGAGTTAAAAAATCGTAGAAGAGAGTTACATAGGCAGTTGTTCTAGGTGTTTTTTTGATGCTGCCAAGCATCGAGAATGATTTTTAGTAAAAAGAAATATGCAATCTTTTTCCTTTGTGCTTAAGAATGGATCCGTTTTGTTCAATAATCTCCTCTTGCTTGCTTTCGTCATTGAGGATAGTATCTAGGTAGGCGAATACATCTTCATTCGAAATGTCTACGGGAGCACCATTTGTAATGGCATTTCCGACATATGAGTGGAGGAGGTTAGGGTAATTATTGATGAATAAATCGTGTGTCGCGAAGATATCGACGCCCATGATTTCTTCGCCTGTTACAGCGATTACTCCAATTACACGCTCATCATTTTTGAAAGCATCTTTCAATGAATCAATGTATGTCGTGAGTTTGGTTTGATATTCTTCTGAGTTCGCTAAGTTGGTATATGCCTCAGTTTCTGATTCTGCAGAGTTCATTGTAGTGTGCTTTCCTACCTTATTCCATACCTCATGTTGGCTCTTTTCGGTCGTCACCGTTTTACGAATGTCCATGCTTAACACATTGTAGTATCCGGTAAACTGTCCTGCATTGCTCTCTTTGGTCGTCCAACGGCTACGTTCAACACAGAATGCGCTCAGATTCGTTTCTTCTCCTGGAGCAATGACTACATCTTGTCCAATTACGCGGTCTTGTTTTCCTCCTTTCACCACCTCTCCGGCCATAATGAAAATAGTGTCCTGCGAATTATTTTTTGCAAAAAGCGTATTCACGCTGCCGCTTACATCGCGCTCCGCATCGACATTGGTGGAAAGGGTTGAATCAGCAATATCTGTAGCACCAATTTCCGTGATCACAATTTTTTCTTCTTCAATGGCATCTTTCAATAGGGTAAATTGTCCAATGTCTTTGTTGGCATCCGTGAAAGTCGTGCTGGCAATAATTGGAAACAATCGGAGGTTATCGTGCGAATAACTCAAGTCGAACTGAGAAGGATTCGCAACGGTTTCTTCGCTTTGATCTATGGTTTCCATGATTTTCAAGTGGCGATGATTGTACGCTTGTGAACTAGCTAAAAATATCGTCGAAAAGACGAACAGTGATGAGAGAAGGAATGATTGTTTCATGACAATGGTTGATTAGTTGTCATTCCGTACAATCTATGTTAGAAAGGGTTCATCTCAGAAAGAAAAAGGTTAGATGCATGTGTAGAATGTGAGCGAAAGCTAAGTAAACATAAAATTTGAAATCAGTATTACTTCAAAACGCTCACGTGCCCTGGAAACTCAATGGCTGATTTTTCTCCAGCATTGTAGTTATTCGGCCATACGATAAACTTATACGTGTACGTTCCTGTCTGAACGGGCTGTCCTCGATACGTTCCATCCCAAACCACTTGATCTGCGTCGTCATCGGCACCTTCAAATATCAACTCACCCCAGCGGTTGTAAATCTGCAATTCGATCCATTTGATGTCCGTTGCATGTCCGAAGAAGGTCTCGTTGTATCCATCACCGTCTGGCGTGAACGAATTCGGTGCGTAAAATACAAAGATGGAAGGAACGGTGATAAATTGAATAGCTGTATCCAGACAACCATATTCGAAGTCGTGTGCTACAAGCATTACTTCGTAGGTCGCTTCCTCTCCGTTTGTCTCGAAATTGTAGAAATGCGGAAGGAATACATCTGGATCATACAGATAATCGATTGTATTGTCCATGTGCCAAATTGCTTCATCTGTATTCTGGCTAGACTCATTAATGAATGTGAAATTCGTCGATGTCCCTTGAGAATAGTCATTGGTGAAGGAGAAGTCTGCTTCAATACTCACATCGATTACATTTACAGAGTCCATGTGCGAGATACATCCTGCAGTATCTGTGTATTGATTGAATACCCATCCGCCTATACTTCCAGCCCAATCAACAGTAGCTAGGTCCGTTCCTTGTCCACTTGATATGTATGCGTTTCCATTATCATTCACAACTGTCCACTCGTACCAAGGCTGCCCCAGTGGCATTTCGATTTGATAATCTGAAATTTCGTAACATTCAGTGCTATCGTGAAGAATATAGGGAGCATCGGGCGTCTTGTAAGCCAGTGTATAGTGCTCTTGAATAAAATTAGTTTCATTGAAAGCGCTTACATAACTGTAGTTCGGATCGCTGTATTCGGCATGATCATAAATTACCCGCCACGTCGGATTGTCCCATTGTGCAACATCAGGATAATATCCATCTTGTGGAGGATAATGAGCAAAATCCAACTGGTAACGATTGTTTGGATTCGCCGAGTTCACTGTATAGAAGTATTCATTTTGAATTTTACAGAGCGACGTATCCATGTCCGCTTCAAACGCAGAAACTAAGTCTGGCGTGTGATGATGGAATGTGATAATTGTGGTGTCGTTTGGGTCACTTGAATTCATCAACACTTTAATCGGTCTGTGGCGGAACGAACCTTCATTTGATCCCGTTGGAATCAAGTTTAATTCATTTTGAAGAATGTACTTTTTGATAAATCCATCTTCGTCTGTACTGATGATACCCTCTGCGCCAAACGTAGGATCGTAGAGAATTGCGTTCACACTTGAGCTATCAACAAATAAGGTTTGATCATGGACCGCTAATTCTCGACTGGTTAAATTCAAGATGCTTTGAACACGGATGTCCTGACCTTGCTCTTTTACATCGAGTCCCGTCAATTGTAAGTCCCAAAAACGAGAAACACTATCTCCTAAGAACCACTGATTGGCTCCGTACATGTCTACGTAGCCGTCTGTGATGACCAGCAAGCCGTTGTTGACCCAATCGTTCTCAATTCGGTAATCTCCTGTTGAAAGCACGATTCCCTCATTTTGAAGTTCGAAGTTACCTGGTGTAACATCTTCGTAAGTTTGGATGAAGCCTTCACTCTCAAGGACAGAGGTGGGGCCATTGGTTATTACATCACCAAAGACATGCATTTCTGCATCTTCAGCAACAAACAATACATTCGATTGATTGAATACCGTAGCGTCCTGACCGAAAACGGACCAAGAAAGTAAAAACGCTATCCAAGCAATGTGTTTCATCTAACTACTCAGCTATAACTTGAAATTGTTCGTATCCGGAAGGAACCTCAAAGATCGAAGCGTCGAGTGTTTGTGCTTCAGCAACCAGATCAATCGTGTAAGAACCAGTGTTCTTGTTCACGACTAGTTTACGTGGAAGTTTACTTGAATTCATAGCGTCCAATAGTTCATATACTGGATCGTTCAAATATTCAGAGAACCCTGTCAAATTTACATCGTCTGATCCGAAATAGGCCACAGCGCTTCCATTATCAGTTACAACTGTGTACCCTTCACACATTTCACCGTCAATTTCGATTGCATCTGTTTGAATTTGTTTCAAGATCGTGAGTGAGTGATTCTTCTCAACAGAGCCAGCTGTATACAAGTAGTATCCTTTTCTATCGAACTCAGGGACATCCATACAGATCTTCATGTTTCCGGCAGAGCGATTTAGTAATATTTTATAGCTTCCTGTTGGATCATCGGAGACGATAGCAATCTGGTTTCCTTTTACGTAAAAGTCAAAGTTTGTGACTACTCCGTTTTGCGTCTTTGTGCAGTGAATAATTCCTTCAAAGGCTGAAGCCCAACCTGAAAGCATTACTGTAGCAGCTAATATGAAGTGTTTTAGTTTCATCTTAAATTCCAATTGGTCCACGAATGGAAACTGTTTGATAATTGCCGTCTTCAATGTTGATCGCTCCAGTTCGTCTGATCGCATAACCAGGCTGCCCAGGAGCAACATTCAACAATGCATTGTAAATACTATTTGATATTCCGTTTAGAATTCCAGAGAGTCCTGGAACTGGAGCACAAATGGTTCCGATAAATGGAATGTTGATACATAATTCGAGAGAAGTTCCCGTAAAATCAACCGGGTTTGCTATAGTTCCGCCAGGTTCTCCGAAGTCGCCTCCAGCTCCACCATTCGCTTTTACCGCAAATGTTCCTTGAATCGGTCCAAAGGCAAAAGGTTGCGAGATTCCTTTACTCACCGCGGCTCCTTCATCATCGTCATAAAGCGACTCAGCGTCGTTACCACTTTCCCATAAACCAAGTATGATGTTACAAATCCCTTGCGTGTCGCCTCCACCGAGTCCATCAGGCATTCCACCACTACCACCTGCTCCAACGGCAAGACAGATTGTGAATGGTCCCAAGTTCACAGGTTGGAAAAGTCCAACCGTCAATCCTGAACCTCCTCCAGAATAGATCATTCCAGAATTTCTGAATTCAGTGTCACATCCGATGATCATAGCATCTCCACCATCCTGACCGTTCACCGTCATTTGAATAGGAGCATCTCCTCCGCGACCAAAGACCAATCCTCTATGGATGATTCCCATTTGGCACGCTGGATTAATGGCGCCAGTTGTGAAGGCGGGTTGAGTTGCATCTGTAGATCGAATGGAAACGTTTTCCTCAATCGTTACGACTACACAGCTGTTTCCTGTAATTCCATTTGCTGAAAGATCGTAATTCAATTGATCCGTAGTGATATCAACCAAGTCACACAGGGCAACATTGATCGTCAATGTTTTCGCAACAATACGATCTCCACAATTGGCGAAGATGGTCACGAAGTGGTCACCGCCACGTTCAAATACGTTGGTTAGAATATCGATGTTGATCGTCGTTGTACCAGTAACAGAATACTGACTCAAGGTCACATCTGTTTCTTCCGTGAAAGTGTGTACAACTGTTAAGTCAACTGGAAGTACAGTTCCTCCTGGCGTTGATTGCGTAATCGTTACAGGAGCCGAAATTGACATAGTCGTCATTCGGTCAATGTTGTACGTCGCCTGTTGGAAAGCAATGTCTACTTCACAATCGTCACAATCTTCTAAATAGGTTGGTACCCAGCAGATTCCATTCCAAATTTCTTCTTGAAGTTCGTCAGTGTGATAGATAATTAGTCCGATAGCCGGTGCGGCGATTGCATCTCGTTCTGCAGTTGTTAAGCGAGGAACCAAAAGCCCTTGATCATCCGATTCAAGGTGCAAAACAGCCGAAGGATCGGGCGTGTTCGTATTAATTCCAACGTTTTTATTTTGAGCAAAACTAGTGGTTGCGAGTAACAGTCCCGCAGAGAATAGAATTGTTTTCATCGATAGCATAGGCTTAAATGTACGTATAAAACGTGTATGTACAGCCTTGAGTTGCCAATAAATCAGGATAATTTTCACCAGTTAGATTGATTTTAAATGTCTGGTTCTATGGTGCGTCCGATGATTATCTTGATTCACTTGATCAGATGGGTGAAGCGGCTCATTACGAGGCTAAACTGGTACAATTCTTGGTTGGAGTTGTGCAAAACCGAAACTAATCAATATGAAAACAATTTTACTTGGACTTTTATTCATTCCCTTTTTAGCGTCAGCACAAAGTGACGACACCAGAGAGTTAGTTGTCGATAAATCACCGAGCCAATTCAAGTGGGAGATCGGAATTAATGGAGGTGTAAATATCACAAACGTATCTGGGTTGGCGGATTCCTTGAGTTCGGTTCAACGATTCGGAAGTCTTTATGGAGCGAGCTTAACGTATCACTTTAATCGATTTTTGGCAATCAAAACTGATTTTGATGTTGAAAACAAAGGATGGACAGTGAATGATGTAGATGTTTTGGCTCCTGATGGAATTACAACGATTACTCAAGATATCAAGCAGAACCTAGATTATTTTGATATACCCGCATTCTTTCGTTTGGGGTTTGGAAACCGAGTTAAATTCGATTTCAACTTCGGACCTTATTTTGCGTTTTTGACGGAGAATAGAACCTTTTACACAGATGCAAATGGAGTTGATATTTCCGTTGCGAATGAGTTATTCGATAATTTCAGCAAAACAGATTTCGGACTCGTTTATGGAGGTGGATTGGACTTCGCGATCGGCAAAAGATGGTCTTTCGGATTCGATTTACTGTACGAACACGGTTTGAAAGACATCACTCCTGAAGGTCTTAGAAATACGTCAATAGATTTCGATTTTGGAATCAATTACCTATTCGGAGCAAAGAAAAAGAAATAAAGTTTCGCTTTTAGCGTAATCTACAACGAATTGTGATCAGTCGATTAACTCGACTGATCTATTTTTTTTACCATTGTGAGAATCGTTGCTAATGCCACTGTTTCTCCAGTTTCATCATAAACGTCGACTAAGAACTTCACAATTCCTTTCGCGATGTCATCTTCTGAGCGCTTTTCCTGATCAATTTTCTCTTTCACTGTGAATCGAACACCGATTGTTGCTCCAGGATAAACTGGTTTTACAAATCGTGCTTCCTCAACTCCATAGTTCAGCAAAACTGGTCCTTTTTTCGGATCAACAAATAATCCTGCAGCCTTGGAAAGAAGGAAATACCCGTGAGCCACACGTTGTTCGAAAATCGTTCCGTCCAAGGAAGTTGCATCCATGTGTGCATAAAAATTATCTCCTGAAACATTTGCGAAATTAACGATGTCAGCATCAGTCACAGTGTGCTTATGAGTGAATACCGTATCACCAATTACCAAATCTTCGAAATGTTGACGGAAAACGTGTGGGTTCGCTTCTGGCTGAGCCGCTCCAACTTGGAACTGTTGAGTGATTTCAGTAATCGTTGTTGGGTGCCCTTGGATAGAAGTACGTTGCAAGTAATGCAAAATACCGCGTTTACCACCCATTTCTTCACCACCACCAGCTCTACCTGGACCACCGTGTGTTAACAATGGCATTGGAGATCCGTGACCCGTGCTTTCTTTCGCACATGCTTCGTTTAGTACCAAAATACGACCGTGCATACTTGCGGCGCCAACAACGTATTCTCTTGCTTCCTGATCATTCGGTGTTACGATAGATGAGACGAGAGATCCTTTACCCATTCTAGCTAATTCAATCGCGTCATCCATGTTTTTGTATGGCATGATGGTTGAAACTGGACCGAAAGCTTCTACTTCGTGAACATCTGTTTTTGTAAAGGGATCATCGTTATAGAATAAAACGGGAGAGAAGAATGCCCCTTTTTCCTTACTGCCTCCGGTAATTTCGAAATTGTCCATGTCTCCGTAAACGATCTCTTGTGATTTAGCCAATAAGTCAACGCTTTCACGAACACGATCTACTTGAGTGCGCGTAGCCAGCGCTCCCATGCGAACTCCTTCTATTCCAGGATCACCAATTTTGGTTCTCGCCAATCGATCCGAGATTCCTTTTTGGACATCGCCCACTAAGTTTTCAGGGACGATAATTCTTCGTACAGCGGTACATTTTTGTCCTGCCTTTACGGTGATTTCTTTCGTTGTTTCTTTGATGAATAAATCGAATTCCGCAGTTCCCGGTGTAGCATGTTCTCCAAGGATTGTTGCATTCAATGAGTCCGCTTCCAAGTTGAAGGATACGCTATTGTTCACAATTTGCGGTAGCGATTTCAAGATTTTTCCTGTTGATGCCGAACCTGTAAATGTTACTGTGTCCTCACTTTGAACATGATCGATGATTCCTCTTCCTAATCCACAAACTAGTTGCAATGACCCTTCAGGTAAAATCTTCGATTCGATAATGTCTCGAACCATCACTTCAGTTAAAAAACACGTGTATTCGGACGGTTTCACGACAGTTGGAACTCCTGCCATTAAGTTCACGGCAATCTTTTCAAGCATTCCCCAAATCGGGAAGTTGAACGCATTTATGTGAACCGCAATTCCTTGTTTTGGAACCATAATGTGGTGACCAATAAATGTTCCTTCTTTTGATAGTGGTGCTGCTACACCATCAACGTAATAGGGTAAATCTGGAAATTGTTTTCTCAATGAGGCATTCGCGAATAAGTTTCCAATTCCACCTTCGATGTCGATCCATGAATCAATTTTTGTCGCACCTGTCCATGCACTTACTTCGTAGTAGTACTTCTTTTTGGTTAAAAGGTGCAAGGCAAGTGCCTTGATCATGCGTCCTCTTTCCTGGAAAGTCATTTTTCGAAGTGGTCGTCCACCAGTCTTACGACCGTACTCAAGAATATCGGCATAGTTGAACCCTTCGCTGGATACTGATCCGATTTGATCACCATTTATGGCGTTGTACAATGTCGTTTCGATTCCTTGACCTTCAGTCCACTGACCGAGAATATAACTTTGATAAGTACGCATGTTTTATGTATTTTTCGCTCATAAAGTTACTTATTCTTCAGTGAATTTGGATAACGATCTACCAATACAATTTAAATCTGAGCTGCTCTTTGAAGCGTCTGTAGAGGGTATAGAGCTTTTTATCTTTGATAATAAGGTCAACTATACGCGTGTTCCTCCATTTACCAAATTAACATTGTCTGTTGCGAAGAGCTTACGGATGATGATTATAGACTTTTATGAGGGCAATGATGTTGATTTCTGTAACATCATCGAGTTTAAGTCTACGGCAGATATTGATCCTGAAGCGAGAGAATGGGGTGCGAATCGTCCAGATGGAGTTACTTCTATTTCGGACGCAATGATTATTGGCGGGATGGCTCATAAAATGATTGCCAATTTTTACTTGAAGATGAATCGACCGAGTAAGCCATCTAAGTTCTTTACTGATTTGGATGGAGCAATTAACTGGTCACTAAAGCAGTTGGACGAAAGAACTTAGCGTGTATTCACTTTGGAAATCTCTACTTTTGAATGATTAAAAACCGTTTATGAAATTTACCTGTATTTTACTCTGCTTAATTTCTAGTTTTTTTCTAGAGAATTTGGCCATTGCTCAGGAGAACGAGGAGTTCGAATACGTCGAAACAACAATCGATTTTTCCATGGATATCCCGGAGGAATTATTTGAGTATGATGAATCATGGATAAAGATAAAATACGGTGGTGAGAATACCCCAGATATTGTTTATGGGAACGAAATTGGCTCCGTAACAATCGGCATCAGTTTTTACATTGAGCCTATGGGAAAGTCGGATTTACCTGAGTTTGCCATTGCTTCCAAAGCAGAACTTATTGCGTCAGGGGTAGAGTGGGTATCATCTCACAATCAACTCATTGATGGAAGGAGAACTGAACTTCTTCGCTTCTATTCGGAATCGCCACATGGACCAATTTACAACCTCATGGCCATTTTTATTTATGATGGTGAATTGGTTATTTCCACCTTTAATTGTTTGAAGCGTGATGAATTTGAATGGAAGGAAAGTTTAGATTCCATTGTTCAAACGATTGAAATAAGGTAAACAAAAGACTGGTTGATCCAAGTTCGTTTTAGTGCGCGAACTGGAAGTTGTCTGCGTTTTCACCAATAAATTGCAAGGTGTCTTTGATTTCTTGAAGATCAAACGATGTGACCAACTTGATGCGGTAATCTTTGAAGTGCGAAATTCCTTTGAAATAGTTGGTGTAGTGTCGTTTCATTTCGGCAATTCCCAATACTTCACCTTTCCAATCAATACTCATGTTCAGGTGTTGCATAGCAGCATCGACACGATCAGTAACTGATGGCTTTTCAAGGTGTCTTCCTGTTTTTTGGAAGTGCTTGATTTCGTTAAAAATCCATGGGTAACCAATACTTGCACGACCTATCATCAACCCATCCACTCCATAGCGATCTTTGTATTCAACCGCTTTTTCTGGCGTGTTAATATCACCGTTTCCAAAAACGGGAATTTTCATGCGTGGATTATTCTTAACATCAGCGATCAATGACCAATCTGCTTCACCCTTGTACATTTGCTTCCGAGTACGACCGTGAATGGAAATTGCTTCGATGCCAACGTCCTGTAATTGTTCGGCGACGTCCACGATGTACTTCGTGTTTTCATCCCAACCAAGTCGCGTCTTTACAGTAACGGGTAACTTCGTTGACTTGACGATTTCAGCGGTCATTTTGACCATTTTCGGGATATCCTGAAGAATTCCAGCTCCAGCCCCTTTGCATGCTACTTTCTTTACTGGCCATCCATAGTTGATACCAATGATATCTGGGTTAGTACGCTCAGTAATTTCTGTGGCCAGCTTCATACTTTCGATGTCGTAACCGAAAATCTGAATTCCAATGGGTCGTTCGTATTCGTAAATATCAAGCTTTGTAACGCTTTTTGCGGCATCACGAATCAGTCCTTCTGAAGAGATGAATTCAGTATACATCACATCTGCTCCATGTTTCTTACAGAGCGCACGGAAGGGGGGATCGCTTACGTCTTCCATTGGTGCCAACAGAAGAGGAAAGTCTCCGATATCTATGTCGCGTATTTTCGCCATTTGAGTGCAAAGGTACGAATAGACTCCTTCTCCTCCTAAAGTTTTGGCTTATTGAATTGTCTACTGCACGAATAAAGGACTGAGGCTCTTGAAGTCCGATTCGATCCTTAACACGCGCTTCGAGAGCCTCAGCCCTCCATGTTAATGTGATCAGATGGGCTGGATGAAAATTTACTCATGTATTGCCAAAGCGAATTTCAATACTTCAATTATCTTTGCGGCATGCAACAAAAAGAAGACAATCTGAAGAGTATTATTTCTCACGCGAAGGAATATGGTTTTGTGTTTCAATCATCGGAGATTTACGATGGTCTTTCTGCGACGTATGACTACGGTCAGTTGGGTGCAGAATTGAAGAATAATATTAAATCTTATTGGTGGAAATCAATGGTGCAAATGCACGAAAACATTGTAGGGTTGGATTCAGCGATTTTCATGCACCCTTCAACTTGGAAGGCTTCAGGTCACGTGGATGCGTTTAATGACCCATTGATTGATAATAAGGACTCAAAGAAGCGCTACCGTGCGGATGTGTTGATTGAAGATGCGATCGAAAAGGTTCGTAAGAAAATCGATAAAGAAGTTGCAAAAGGATTGAAACGTTTCGGGGATGCTTTCAATGAGGAAGAGTTCAGAAAAACGAATCCGAACGTTCTTCGCAATGTTGGTAAGATCAAAGATATTGAAGATAGAATGCGCGAAACATTGGAGGCGGATGACCTCGAAGGTGTGCGTAACCTTATTTTGGATTTGGGAATTGTTTGTCCGATTTCTGGAACTAAGAACTGGACAGAAGTTCGTCAGTTTAATTTGATGTTCTCAACTGAGTTGGGATCAGTTGCTGGAGATGCTTCAACGATTTACCTAAGACCTGAAACGGCACAAGGGATTTTTGTGAATTTCTTGAATGTTCAGAAAACAGGTCGAATGAAAATTCCATTTGGAATTGCGCAGATTGGTAAAGCGTTCAGAAATGAGATTGTTGCCCGTCAATTCATTTTCCGTATGCGTGAGTTTGAGCAGATGGAGATGCAGTTCTTTGTTCGTCCAGGTGAGGAAATGAAGTGGTATGATTACTGGAAAAATCACCGTATTAAGTGGCACCAAGCCTTGGGTATCGCTGAGGAGAATTACCGTTTCCACGATCATATTAAATTGGCCCATTATGCGAATGCGGCGAGTGATATTGAGTTTAACTTCCCAATGGGATTCAAGGAATTGGAAGGAATTCATTCACGTACCGACTTCGATTTGAAACAGCATGAGGAGTTGTCAGGAAAGAAATTGCAGTACTTCGATCCAGAATTGAATGAAAGCTATGTACCATATGTGGTTGAAACTTCAATTGGTTTGGATAGAATGTTCTTGGCGGTGATGAGTTCAGCGTATAAGGAAGAGCAATTGGAGAATAATACGCAACGTGTTGTTTTGGCTTTGCCTCCAGCATTGGCTCCATATAAAGTGGCGATTATGCCATTGACGAAGAAGGATGGTTTGCCTGATAAGGCCCGAGAGATTATGGATGAATTGAAATTTGATTTCAATTGTATTTATGATGAGAAGGGTGCAGCAGGACGTCGCTATCGTATTCAGGATGCGATGGGTACTCCTTATTGTGTAATGGTTGATCATCAGACTTTGGAGGACAATACTGTTACTATTCGCGATCGTGATACGATGGAGCAGGAGAGAGTTGCTATTTCTGAGTTAGCGGGTATTTTTGTTGAGCGTTGTAGTTTGAAGGCTTTGTTGAAGTAGTTTTTCTTTACCACAAAGACACGGAGCTTCGCTGCACAAGGAAAAATCAGGTATTCATCTATATTCCATCCACAATAAAACACAGCCTTGTGTGGGAGAACTCGTTCGACTTGTGCCTTCGTGGTTACAGCTATCTAACCAAGCTCTTCCCTGTCATCTCGCCAGGTTGTTCAACCCCCAATCGACTTAAAATCGTAGGAGCAACATCAGCTAAAATTCCATTGTTCAGCGTCACTTTATCCTCGGTAACCAACACGACCGGAACAGGATTGAGAGAATGTGCAGTATTCGGACTTCCATCAGGGTTCAACGCATAATCGGCATTGCCATGATCAGCAATCACAACAAACTCATATCCGAACTCTTCACCACAGTGCACGACATCTTTTAAACAACGATCAATCGTTTCAACTGCAGAAACAATGGCTGAATAAACACCAGTGTGTCCAACCATATCGGGATTCGCGAAGTTCAAGCAAATAAAATCTGGTTGCTTATTTCGAATGTTGTTCGTAATTCGATCGCGCACTTCAGGAGCACTCATTTCTGGCTGTAAGTCGTACGTCGCAACTTTTGGTGAATTCACGAGAATACGATTTTCACCTTCAAACTCTTCCTCGCGACCACCACTAAAGAAGAATGTAACATGAGGATATTTCTCTGTCTCTGCTATTCGAACCTGAGATAGACCTGCATCCGAAACGACTTCTCCTATAGTGTTCGAAAGATTGTCTTTTTCAAAGATGACATTGACGTTTTTGAAGGTTCTGTCGTAATTGGTCATAGTGTAATACCCGAGATCCAACTTCTTCATTTTTTCCGCCTCAAAATCCTGTTGAGTTAACGCAATAGAAATTTCTCGCGGTCGATCTGTTCTGAAGTTGAAAGAAATCACAATGTCGCCTTCTTCTATCGCTCCAGATGCCGAACCAGTCGTTTTGATCACGCTCGGCTCGATGAATTCATCCGTGATGTCACTTTTATACGACATCTCGATAGCATCCGAAGCGGTTTCAAATGGAGTTCCTTTTCGGTGAACCATTAAATCATACGCCTTTTTGATTCTTCCCCAACGATTATCACGATCCATAGCAAAGTAGCGCCCGATTACTGAGGCAATTTGCACAGGAGTGTTCGCAATCTCTTTTTGCAGGATTTCGATGAAATGTTGACCACTTTTCGGGTCACAATCTCTTCCATCTGTGAACGCATGAATAAAAACGTTTTGAAGATCGTAATCAACGGCCATTTTACACAGCGCATGCAAATGATCTTGTGAACTGTGAACTCCGCCGTTGGAAACCAATCCCATCAAATGAATCGATTTTCCAGTGTCTTTTGCGCACTGAAATGCTTCCTTTAGCGTTGGGTTTTCGAAGAATTCGCCGTCTTTGATTGACTTGTTAATTCTCGTCAACTCTTGATAAACGATTCGTCCCGCTCCGATATTGAGGTGCCCAACTTCTGAGTTACCCATTTGTCCATGAGGAAGTCCCACATCTTCGCCACTCGTGAGCAATTCCGCTGAAGGGTATTTCGCCATAAGCTGATCCATAAACGGAGTTCGAGCGTTGTAGATCGCATCCGATTCAGATTTATCTCCAATGCCCCAGCCATCGAGAATGATGAGTCCAATCTTTTTAGTCATGATTTAGTGCAATTGTGAAGCACGCGCCATTGGGATCATTATCGGAATAAGTGATTGTCCCTCCATGGAGTTGAACCAATTTCGATACGATGTACAGACCTAAACCTGATCCTTTCTGAGTACGCGTGTCCTCGCTACCTGAGCGGTAGAATTTTTTAAATATTTCTGTCTGATCCTCGGAAGAAACCCCAGGACCGTTGTCTTTTACTCCAAATTGCCCCTGATGATTAAAAATGACAATTTTAGCATCGCTGCCAGCATATTTCAGGGCGTTTTCGATGAGGTTGTTCAATATTGTTTCGATTAGCAATCGATCCCCATTGATGGTGGTTTTGCTATCAATTTCTAAAGTGAAATCAGCGTTCGGTGCTAATTGTTTGAATCGATCAACTGAAGATGTCGCAAGAGGTTTAAATTCAAATACTTCTTTAGTGACTTGCAGTGCTTTGTTCTCCAGTCGCGAGGCATTCAAGATATTATCAATCATTCGCTCCAATCGATCATTTTCCTCAATTGCTTTAATTAACAATTGATCGCGTTGCTCCTTTTTCAACTCGCGTTTTACGATCGTTTGAAGATATAACTTATTAGATGCCAGTGGTGTTTTTAGCTCATGCGTCACCGATAAAAGAAAATTGCTTTGGCGTTCTGATAACTTGATGTCGCGAATCATTGATCTACGCACGTACCAAATTCCGACGACTAAAATTAACAAGAAAACTGCGCCTTCACCGATAATCATTGTCACGCGTTTATTGACAATATCGGACTTCTCTGAGACCTCTTGCGTTAGATCAATAATGTGGTAGCCCCACCAAATGAATTGGAGAATTACATATGCACTGAGTACATATAAAACAGCAGCGGTACGACCTTTCATTGTTGCTTAGTAAGCGCGTTCGTTCTTACCTTCTTTCCAGTTGATGAATGCCTTATTGACAACTTTATTTCCACCTGGAGTTGGGTAATTTCCTGTAAAATACCAATCTCCGGTGTTATTTGGGCAAGCGGCGTGCAAGTTTTCGATTGTTTGGTAGATAATTTCTACGTCTGTACTGATGCTCGGTGGTGTTAACATTTCACTGATTTTAGCCGAGATTTCTTCAGCGTTAAAGGCCGAATAAATCTTGCGAACAGCGTTCTTTTGTTGTACACGAGGAAGTTTCAGTTGCTCAAGACATTCGGTGTAAACATCTTCAATTACATTGTCCATTCCGCGTTCCTTCAACAAGGCGATAGCAGCTTCGAATGCGATGAAGTCTCCCATTTTTGCCATATCGATCCCGTAACAATCTGGATAACGAATCTGCGGAGCTGATGAAACAACGACGATCTTCTTCGGATCTAAACGATCCAAAATTCTAAGAATGGACTGTTTTAAGGTTGTACCACGAACGATGCTATCATCAATGACCACTAAATTATCCGTATCGCGCTTTACACTACCGTAGGTAATATCGTAAATGTGAGCCACTAGATCGTCACGTGAATCATCCTGAGTAATGAAGGTCCTAAGCTTTGCATCCTTGATAGCGATTTTCTCTAATCGAGCGCGCTTCAATAAGATTTCACGAATCGCTTCTGGATCAGGTTTGTCACCTAACGCGATAATTTCTTTGATTTTGTCTTCATTCAAGTGATCCTCCAAACCTTTCATCATTCCGTAAAATGATACCTCGGCTGTATTTGGGATAAATGAAAAAACGGAATTATCGAAGTCGTAATCGATGGATTCCAGAATCTGTGGGACAATGTTTTTTCCCAATTGCTTACGCTCTTTGTAGATGCTCGCATCATTTCCACGAGAGAAATAAATTCGTTCGAAAGAACACCTGGCAGGAGCCGCAGGCTCATTGATTAATGTCTCAGAAACAGCTCCATCCTTGCGAACAATAAGTGCATGTCCTGGTTTTAATTCTTGAATTTGCTCAGACTTCAAGTTGAATGCAGTTTGGATCACAGGGCGCTCGGAGGCAACCACACAGATCTCATCGTCTTCGTACCAGAAAGCTGGACGAACTCCTGCTGGATCACGCAACACAAAAGCGTCTCCATGACCGAACAACCCAGCCATAGCGTAGCCTCCATCCCAATCGGCGGAAGCATGTTTCAGGATTTTCTCGATATCCAGTTTTTCAGCGATACGCTTGTAAATACTCGGATTATCATATCCTTGGGCCTCCATCTGGTCGAATAACTCTTCGTTTTCAACGTCAAGGAAATGCCCAATTTTTTCAAGAACCGTTACAGTATCAGATTTCTCTTTTGGGTGCTGACCAATGTTCAATAATACATCAAACAGCTCATCAACATTCGTAAGGTTGAAGTTTCCTGCAACCACCAGGTTTCTAGTAATCCAGTTGTTTTGTCTCAAGAAAGGGTGGCAGCTTTCAATGGAATTTCTTCCAAATGTACCATAACGTAAGTGACCTAAGAAAAGCTCTCCTGTAAATCCTGCATGTTTCTTCAAATACTCAACATCGTTGATTTTTTCTGGAGTTTCCTCCGCGATATCCTTAAATCGATTGTTGATTTTATCGAAGATATCCTGAATAGGTTTACTATCGATCGAACGATATCTAGAGATATAACGTTCACCAGGATTCATGTCTAATTTGATGTTTGCGACACCCGCTCCATCTTGTCCTCGGTTGTGTTGTTTCTCCATCAAAAGATGAAGTTTGTTTAGCCCGTAGAACGCTGAGCCATACTTGTCTACGTAGTGCTGGAGAGGTTTTTTTAATCGGAGAAGTGCTATACCACACTCGTGTTTTATCGGATCACTCATTTCAAATACGCTTATTTGCGCTACAAATTTACACTATTAATCTGTACTTGTGCTGATAATTTTTGGCTTAGTTTTTGTCTCAAAAAGGCAACCAATCGTTGAATTAAGCGATTTAGTAGTAAGCAGTTGAGTCATTGGACGTTCTTATTGATGAAATGATTAAGGCTTCTCATTTTTTTATAGTAATTTTCATGTTTATGAAAAATCTGGCGATAGCGTGTATTTTGATCGTGTGTGCAAGCAGTTTTGCTTGGGGGCAGGATATCTGGATGCATCCAAATGCCGGACAGTGGGATGATCGTATTTTGTACAAGATCGATTTGAATGAAGGGGATATGTTTGTCGAGAAAGATGGATTCACTTTCTACCTGCACAATGGGAAGCAAATACTGTCTCACAGCGACCACGATCATGATGGTCATGATCACGCTCATGATGATGATGTTGATTCAATGCTCGTTCACTCTATTCAGTCAAAATTTGTCGGATCTAATTGGCAAGGACAAACTGAACTAATTGACTCGTCAGACTTCTATCGCAATTACTTTTTGGGTAATGACCAGTCCAAATGGAAAAGCAAACTCTACAGTTACAATCACCTTCGATTGAAAGATTTCTACGCAGGTGTCGATTTAGACATGGTAGGGAAAGATGGACGATTGAAGTACTCCTTGATCGTGCAGCCTGGTGTTGATGCTGATCAAATTGCATTTAAGTATTCAGGGCAGTACGGAATCAAAATTGATGAAGACGGAAACCTACGTATTCGAAATCGCTTTGGTGAAATTGTAGAGAATAAGCCCGTCGCCTGGGTAGTGGGTGATTATGGTAAGAAGAAAGTAGCTATTCAATTCGAGCTTGATGGTGAAACCGTAAAATTCGTTTTTCCTGATGGATATGATACGTCGAAAGAGTTAGTCATCGATCCTGATTTGACCTTTTCAAGTTTCTCAGGTTCAACAGCAGACAACTGGGGATTCACAGCGGCGCCTGACATTGCAGGAAACCTGTTTGGTGGTGGAGTGGTATTCGGAACGGGATATCCAATTCTCGCTGGAGCTTACGATGGAAATTATAACGGAGGTACGATTGATTTAGGAATTTCAAAATTCAATGCAACGGGCACGAATTTATTGTATTCGACCTACATTGGAGGATCTGGATCGGAAACACCGAATAGTGTTGTAGCCTCTCCGAATGGAGACTTGTTTATTTTTGGAATCACCTCTTCGGCTGATTTCCCAATGGCAGGAACACCTTTCGATAATACTTATAATGGCGGCCCAAGTATTCCAAATAACGAAACAAATAATCTAGGATTTACCAATGGTTCGGATTTGTACGTTGCACGATTGAGTGCCAATGGCTCGAACTTGATCGCTTCAACATATATTGGTGGTTCTGGCACAGATGGGCTTAATACATCATCTTTGATGTACAATTACGGAGATCAATTCAGGGGAGACATCGTTCTGGATGGAAATAACAATGTTTACGTCGCTTCGCATACCCTTTCGCCTGATTTTCCAACTTCAGGAGGAAGCCAACCTGCACCTTCAGGAGCGCAAGATGCGGTAGTGTTTAAGCTGAATCCCGGTCTAACTACATTGATGTGGTCGAGATTTTTAGGAGGCTCGGGAGAGGATACGGGTAATTCATTACAACTTTCAAGTACTGGAGATGTATACGTTGCGGGTGGTACTGCATCGTTCAATATGAATTTCCTAACTGGATTTGGCCTTTCTTACGATGGTGGAATATCGGATGGATACCTCGCCAGGTTAAATGGAAATACTGGAAC
>JBGCDF010000143.1:0-5005 GCA_045105095.1 Crocinitomicaceae bacterium
CCTGCGATTGGGAATAACGTCGGGGCTAGTACTTCAGTTCCAAGCGCATCTACAATTCTGATGTATACATCATTCCGTTGAGCTACAGGTAGACGATTGTAGAAGTTACCTCCGAAATACAAGTTCTCAACTGTGTGATCAGCAATGTCAAAACGGATCCTCTGATTGGCTGGACATCCACGGTATGGTCCAACTGCAAAGGCATCACTTGAGTATAATCCAACTCCATTTGTGGCAGTTGGCATTACTTGAGCCGTACCTTCTGCTGTTGCGTTAAATCCAAACAGGATAAAGCAAAAGAGGAGTAGACTGTTGGTGATTTGTTTAGAGTAGTAATTCAAAATTTGCATAGTCAACAATGTTTTTTTGAACGAATAAGTGTTTGTAAACTTTATAATGTCTTGTATGATTCAGGTTCAATAGAGAACCTTGTTATTTTCTAGTGTGACAAAACTATGAGCTAAATGTGGCTGCACAAAGAAATGTGTAATCATTTCTGTGAACTGACAGGAAAGATCTGTCAATCTACATTTTTCTATTCTGAAAAGATTAGTGGAATGGACAAGAAAGCCTTTATCAAGGCGCGTTTCCGCGTACGTGTAGGAGTTCATAAGTGCAGTTTTCACAATAGAGGTGTTAGTAACATCTCTGGTTCGGTGCAAATCTAATTGATTAATTGGTAAAAACAAAGCTTTCTTTAAAATGTGTCATTAGTTTTCGTTTTTAATCGCCTGTTTATTAACTGTTTAAATTCAGGTTTAATTTCTTGTTAAAATTTGCGCAAAATCCCTTTAAAAAAGGGGCATACGTGAAGTTTACGCTCAATATTCTCAATAAGTCAAGAAATTGTTCTTTTTACAATATGTGTGCACATTGTGGAACAAATCTATATACGAATGAACAGGATTGAATACACTATTTATCTCATTTTCGTGAATTGGTTGGTTTTTTCACGAATGGGAAGCGCTATGAAAGGGTGTCTTTTCGTTTAGTGGAGTCCTCTAGGATTTGAATTTCTCCAATTTTTCAAGCAACGATTGAACCTTAGATCTTGATACTGGAACTCTACTATAAAGATTCCTCAGTTTGACGTCCATTTTTTTTGAGCTACCAATTACGTCTTCAACAAGACTGAGGTTAATAATATGTGAACGGTGGCAATGAATAAATTCCTCATGTTCTTTAAGAGAATCCATTACAGAAACAATTGTATTTCTAAACACGAGCTTTTTTGGTTCATCACTTTTTGGATGGGATAGGAAAATATCGATGTAATGTCCATTCGTGGATATACATATAAGTTCGTCTTTATCGATTTCCAATCGTTCTCCCTGATTTTTACCTTCAATAATGATCTTGACGGGTAAGTTCAAATTCATTGTTTGCTCAGTCGTTTCATTTGTTACATCATCTGATACGGTAATTTGTTCAGGGGAACCATGAATTACATATTTCACAGAAATTGACACGAAGTAGAGTAGAAATCCTATTAAATGAACAAAGCCGGTGACGATAAGGAAATATTCACCATCAATAGGAAGAGGTAGTTGCAGCCAAGATTTCAATACAATTGGGGAGAGTGCCACGAGTAGCACTGAGATAACAGCGAAAACAACAAATAGTGTTATGATGTCTGCTTTCAAGGTCCACTTCTCAGAACGCTCCATTTTCGCAACTACTAGGCATTTGACTAGTAGTACAGCCATAACAACGGATGAAATAATAATTGAAATAATTATTTGGTCATCAACATTTATTGTCGAAATAAAAGAAGGTTTGAATGTGATTAAACATACGAAAGTTAAAACGCTAGAGATTATTGCGTCTACTATATTGTAGGAAAAGTGTTTTGGAACAGGAACTTTTTTCTTTAGCAGTGCACTCACAGCGTTCAATAAATTGATGAAGACACAGGCTCAAACTTAGAGTTGAATCACGCACAAACTTAGTATTTTGCTTGAAAGAAAAAAATCAGTTAGAATATTATTAATCATGTCCACATATTCAGAAATGGTTAATTATAAAGCTCACTAAGCTTATTGGAGCCTAAATAGTAATCCAACATCTGCATTGAAATAATTCAATCGATCAATTGAAGTGGCTGGAGTGGTATTCTCTAGTACATACATTCTGTAACCAAAGTTGCTAAAAGCAGATATTCTCGGGGCAATTTGGAAAGAAAGCTGCAAGTATGGTTCTAATGCTAACTGCTGAAAGTTTGTTTCATCTGAAAATAGTTCGACTGAACTTTCTGAATCAGTAGTGGTAACAGCCCAGTTCGAATCGACAACATAACTTTCCGAATGAATAACTCGTCCAAATTCTGCTTGTAGTGTCAATCCACCGTTTAATGCAATTCTTTTCTTACTGAAGAAGTTGAATTTCGTTTGGATTGGAAGAGTGAATAAATGAAGTTGTGATTCCTTTGAAGCGACTCCAGAAGATATGCTCGAAACTACAGGACTTTCGAAACTTGCGCTGGAATGTGAATATCCCAATCCGAAAGATGCAGAAAAGCGATGCGTAAAATCGAACTGAGCAAACAAGCTTACCTCGAACTGTCTGTTATTGGCCAAGTGATTGAATGTGGTGGAATAATTAGTGTCCTGCACACTCCAAGCGTTTTCTACCGTTCTATGTTTTTTTAAATAGCTGAATTCTAGCCCTAAGTGGATTGGAATTGGTCCGGCTTTCTTCTTTGGGGTAAGGATTCTCGAATAATCGAAATTGTGTATGCCTGCTTCGTTTGTAGATGAGTGAATTGGCAGATAGTTTAACTCGTTTATGGCGATACCACTATTATCGGTAGTTCGTTCATTTATCGTTACCCCAGTTTTATCTCCGATGCGAGAGTTTTCTGATTTGTTCAAAGGATTTGTAGTTGAAATTGTATGGTTGTAAGGGTCTCCTTGGGTAAGAACAGATCTATCAGTGTTATTTGACTTCTCCATTGCGTTCCTGGATGAAAGTGATTTTTGACTGATTTCACCTGTTGTTTTGTTTTGACTGGCTACATGAGTCATCGGTGAGCTATCTGATGCTAGTTTCTCTTTGCTCTCTTTTGTAGGACCCACTTTTTCCTGAATCAATTCTTGCGGTGTTTCCTCATTGATCACTTCACTGATTTCAGATTGGTTGGAAGTTGAAATTTGATATGCATCTAAACGTTCTCCTGAACCAGTAGTGTGAAACATGCAGCCAAACAATACGGTCGCCGCAATTCCATTAAAAATCCAGAACCAGATTCCTTTACGATTCGTTTTTTCGGAGTCAAGCTGAGCTTCAATAGCATTCCATACAGCTTCATCCGTTTGATGAGTATGCTCCCTAAATCGAGCGCCGAGTATTTCTTGTAGTTCGTTATTTGGCATGGCGTTCTTTTAAATGTTCAATAGCATAGATTTCTGTTACTTTCTTCCGTAGGAGTTTTTTTGCTCTCGAGAATTGAGATTTACTTGTTCCTGTGGAAATTCCTAACTGCTCTGCTATTTCCTTATGTGTATATCCTTCAATGGCGTAGAGGTTGAAAACAACTCTGAATCCATCCGGTAATTTTTGTATTTCCTGTTGAAGAATCTCAAGATCTACCGTAGCGAATAATTCTGTTGATCCCTGCGTTTCTGCTTCAAGTGCCAGATCATTCATGTGTTGAGAATGCATCGTTCGTTTTCGATAAAACTCAATGGCGGTATTCACTGTGATTCTACGAATCCATCCTCCCAGTTTCCCTTTATCCGAATAGTTATTCAAATTCTTGAATACCTTGATAAAACTATCTTGCAAAATGTCATCAGCTTCAATTTCTGAGCTCGCGTAGCGCATGCAAATTCCTTTCATCATTGGGGAAAATCGGTCGTAAAATTCCCTCTGAGCCTTGCGATGGTTCTTCAGGCATTCAACGATCAACTCTTGATCTGATAACTGGCGATATGTGGGTCTTATTACTCGAATGAGAAATGCTCTTTGTTCTATTCCCTAAATTACGTTCATTCTGTCAACTTCGTGCTATCTTCAGAGTCGATTCCAAATAATTATTATTCAACGTCTGTAATTTCAACAGTTCCGTAGTGCTTGTGATACAGTTCGCATATTGACTGATTCGGATCAGTGTTACAATCGTAAACGGTTTGATACTTTACTTTGATTGAACTGCCGTCAGCATATGAACTAACACTAGTTGGATTGCAAATCAAATAATCCCGATTGTTCAATCGCAGGTATGTCCCTGTGCAATCTCTATCTATTTCTGCATTGCGCGTGAATTTTCCGCAAGACGCAAGTAGCGACATAGAGAAGATTCCTATTAGTATATTCTTCATATTAAAAACGTTTTACAAGGTTAAATCCAAGAGCTACTTCTTTATTCGGTGATTGATATCCGAATACGTTCCAGCTCAAATCACTTCTTTTTTTCTTGCCGCGTATTTGTTGTACAAGTGCGTAGGTATTAAAGACTGTCGTAAATGTGCCAAAAGCAATATTGAACATAGATAAATTTTGATTGCGCTTATTGGGGTAGTAGTACCACGAATCGGAGTAGTAATGTCTGTTATAATTGAAAGCTCCCAACGTAATTTGACTAATTCCTGAAGCCATGCCAATTGTGGGGGCGATCCATCCATTTTTTTGTGAGGTTTTTAGGTTGCTCAAGCTGATTAACGATGTGGATAGACCAATTCCGCTAATCGCTGAAGACGAAATCGCATATGCTGGCGGAATGTAATCAGGGTCAGACGTAATTGGAGCACCATAGGTGGGTTGAATCATGGCGCATTCCTCCAGTGTTAGTCCGCTTTGGTCTACCCAGTCTGCCAATTTAGAATTCGTCATTTCATAAATGGTGGCATAGTTCTCCGTGGCTTCAATCCCTTTTACTAAGTCTTCATTTCCCGTTTGCTGAACGAGATATCCAACGGCGCAAATTTGATCGTTTTTATCGCGGAAGCAAGGTTTGCGTTGGTCTGGGTAATCATAGTTCGATGGAAATTCTGCTGTTCTCCAATAC
>JBGCDF010000144.1:0-8584 GCA_045105095.1 Crocinitomicaceae bacterium
GGCCATCGCGGCCCACTACCTGCTAAGCGAGAGATTGGAAAAGAAGATTTTGATCATTGATGTAGATGTGCATCAGGGAAATGGAACAGCTGAGTTGTTCAAAGATTCCAAGGATGTTTTTACATTCAGTATCCACGGTAAGAACAACTATCCACTAAAAAAAGAACGTTCACATGTGGACGTTGAGCTTCCAGACGGGACCGAGGATAAGGAGTATCTATCAGCATTAAAGGTGAATTTAGGATCAATTTTGAGTAATTTCACGCCTGATTTCATCTTTTATCAATCCGGAGTTGATGTGCTGAAGACGGATAAACTCGGAAGGTTATCACTAACAATTAATGGCTGCAAAAGACGGGATGAGTTTGTGATCAATGTTGTCAAGGACCTTGATGTTCCGATTGTTTGCACGATGGGAGGAGGATACAGCAAGGAGATAAAGTACATCATTGAAGCCCACGCCAACACATTTCGTGCGATACAAAACACGCTCTTTTGAGGATTTTTCAAATAAAACCCTTATTTTTGTTTAGACTAATTCTAAATAGATGCAGAAAGAAGCACTTCCTATTGTTCAGAACACGATTAAATTCGACTGTTCTATCGAATGCAAAAAGAAGAAGTGCTGCAAGAAGTTTAAAAAGAAAGGCATACATTGTAAAAAATGTCCAAAACTTTAATGTGCGTTTACTCGTTTCCCTGATTTTTATTTTTACCCTTTCCTTAACCCATGCGCAAAGCATAGAGTTGTCTGGTGGCTTTAACCGTTTGGATTATCAGGCAGGTGTGGCTTATGGTCATCGTTGGAATCATTTTCACCTAACTTCCAAACTTGAGTTCGGTGTAACATCTACGTTTGCACAAAGGAGAATTATGCCACGAGTGTCCATTGGATCAAGTTACTTTTTGGTAAGAAAAGGATTATTCGACTTCGGTCCTGAGGTCGTTTATTCCTACTCAAGACAGAAGATAACGCTAAATGGAAATACCGCACATAGTTGGAATGAAGTATATGTCGGGTACAAATTGCAGATTGGAAGAATGATAAAGTTCGTTCACTCACTGAATGGAGGGTGGATCAATCAATCATTTTATAGCACTACTCTGGATCAGAGAGTTAATTTTAATAGTTTAGGAATCTATGCGCAAATCGGGATCAGTTATACTCTTTAGTCTTCTCGTGCTTTTTTCTTGCGAGAAGAAGAGTACGTTCAGCGATATTGAAATCCTTGGTCATGGTGGTAACGGGTTGGAAATTGTCAATGCCTTTTACCATGATAACAGCTTGGAATCTATTGAGCTTGCACTGTTAACCGACGGATGTGATGGAGTAGAGCTAGATGTTCGATTGTCTGCCGATGGGACCTTATGGCTATACCATGATAACAAATTGGAGGATGCTACAAACGGAACAGGCTGTGTAGGAACAAGCACTGATGAATACTTATCAACCTTACACTACGAGACAGTTGATCAAGAATCGTTAATTCGACTGAATGATATTCCAAAATCGTATCTCGCTGGTAAAAAGGTTTATATTGATAGTCGAAGCACAATAAGTTGCACAAACGAAACGGTTGATTTAACTATCTTTTTAAACGAAGTTGTCACCTTTCAAGCGGATTGCTCTCCTTCAACAGAAATAATCGTAGAAACGAGAAATGAACTCTGGGAACCTGCGTTTGCGAATGCTGGATTTACCACGATTAAGTTTATTACAGAATTTGATCAATACAGCAATGTAGCCACAAACCTTCCTACCGTTGATATTATCGTTGTTACGAATGAAACAATTACTAAGGATAATGTTGCGGAAATTCATGACGATGGAAGGGAAGTCATTATCTTTGGAATGAGAAGTGCAAAGGCAACACGCGCGGCATATCGAAAGGGGCCAGATGGAATTTTAGCTGATAACCTACGTACTGCCATAATTGAAAAATACTGATGGGAAAGAATAAAAAGAAACGAATTGACGTAGTGTATTCCACGAATCCAGACTTTGATTTTGATCATGATGAAGGTTTCGAAGAAGAAACAGTCGACCCGGGTGACCAATTATTGTACGTATCAATCGATCGCAAACAACGCGGTGGAAAAGAAGTAACACTCGTTGAAGGATTTATCGGCACACAGGAGGACTTAAAAGACCTAGGAAAGTTCTTGAAAAGTAAGTGCGGCGTTGGAGGAACAGTCAAAGACGGTGATATCATCATTCAAGGGAAATTTAAAGATAAAGTCGCTGATCTGCTCGAAGGAAAAGGCTATAAAGTCAAAAAGAAAGGCGGGAATTAGCAGGAGTCGCTTCGCTCGTAGATTATTGGACTTTTTGAGTGCTTCGCACTTGGATTGGTATGTTCTTCGCAGATTCCAACTAATCCAACTAATCCAACTAATCCAACTAATCCAACTAATCCAACTAATCCACTTCAGTCCAAGAGCGAAGCGATCAAAAGGCGCAGCCGTGTCCGGAAATCGGAGAGCGCAGCGAATCAAAACTATTATAAAAAAAGAATGCCTGATTTTGCGCGCAATCGAAGTCAACCAATAATTCCGAAAGAAAATGCTTTGTTGCAAAACCAGACAATCTAAACCAAAAACAAACGAAAACTTTTTGGAAAAGTTTTCAGTCTACTAACCTAACTACATATCTAATATACGGTGCTTTCATCAATTTATTTGAGTGAAAACGTGAACTGTATTAATCATTGAGTATGCGGTATAAGATAAGTGACTGATGTAAATTTAGTCGTAATCAACCGATTTAGTTAGCGCTAAATGAGAAGATTTTTTTTGAAAGGGGATTCCTAAACTGAAAATAAATTATCTTTGCCCCGATGGAAAAGCAAGTCATTCTCAATTCAAAACATTTTGAGCTCACAATTAACAGACTTTGCTATCAATTAATCGAACGTCATAACGACTTTTCTGACACCGTTCTTATTGGGCTTCAGCCTCGTGGAGTTAATGTGCTTGAGCGAATTAAAACGCAACTAGAAGCAATTTTAGGACACGAAGTAATCTGTGGGAAGTTAGATATAACCTTCTATCGAGACGATTTCCGCAGAAGAGAAACGCCAATCATTCCAAGTACAACCAACATCGATTTTGCCATCGAAAATAAAAATGTGGTAATCATGGATGATGTGCTCTTCACAGGTCGAACCATTCGATCCGGTCTCGATGCCCTTTTAGCATTCGGTCGTCCGCAAAAGGTTGAATTGCTATCGTTAATTGATCGTCGATTTAAACGAGATTTACCGATACAAGCAGACTACGTTGGTAAAACAGTCGACACTCTAATATCTGAGCGTGTCTCAGTTGAATGGAAGGAAATAGAAGGAGAAGATAAAGTCATATTATTTACACCAGAAGCAAATGGATAGTTTAAGCGTTGATCATCTCACAGGAATAGAACACTTAACTGAAAATGATATTCAACTCATCTTCAAAACGGCGGATAGTTTCAAGGAAGTTATCAATCGTCCGATCAAGAAAGTTCCTTCTCTACGTGACATTACGATCGCTAACCTATTCTTCGAAAACTCTACGCGAACAAGGCTTTCTTTTGAATTAGCGGAAAAGCGTTTATCTGCTGACGTGGTGAATTTTTCCGCAGCTAGTAGCTCTGTAAAAAAGGGAGAGACGCTGATCGATACAGTAAATAACATTCTCTCCATGAAAGTGGATATGGTAGTGATGCGTCATCCGAATCCTGGGGCAGCGAAATTTTTGTCTGAGCGTGTGGATGCACGAGTGATCAATGCAGGAGATGGAACGCACGAACATCCAACGCAAGCGCTTCTGGACTCATATTCGATTCGTGAAAAACTAGGTGATGTTAAAGGTAAAAAGGTAGTAATTGTAGGTGATATTCTGCACTCTCGAGTAGCTCTTTCCAATATATTTTGTCTTCAAAGACTTGGAGCTGAAGTAATGGTGTGTGGTCCAACGACCCTTATTCCAAAGTACATCCATGAACTAGGAGTAAAAGTTGAGCACAATTTGATAAAAGCCCTCGAATGGTGTGATGTTGCAAACATGCTCAGAATTCAATTGGAACGTCAGGACATTAAGTATTTCCCTTCACTACGTGAATATTCCATGCAATATGGGTTGACTAAGGAAATCTTGGACGAGCTTCCGAAGAAAATTGTGGTGATGCACCCAGGGCCAATCAACCGCGGAGTGGAAATTACAAGTGATGTCGCAGATTCTGATCAGGCAATTATTTTGGATCAGGTTGAAAATGGTGTAGCGGTCCGAATGGCAGTTATTTATTTGCTAGCATCGAAGATTGAACGTCAGTAAACATGAGATTTTTTATCGAATTTTAGTGGAACTTTCAATAAGTTCTAATTAAATCTCAGTGCATGTTAAAATGGATTAGATGATTTTACTACATTTGAGAAACAACAACAACGAATGGATTTCATAATTGAACAGAAAGATAAAACAGCAATCGTAAAGACAAATGTTGAAAAACTCAATGCGACAAACGCTTCTGATTTAAAAGGAGAATTGGCCATTTTGAACAAAAAAAGCATCAACAACATCGTAATCGATATGTCCAAAACGAAATACTGTGACTCTTCTGGTTTGAGCGCTATCTTGTTGGCAAATCGCCTGTGCAAAGACACAAACGGTAGGTTTGTTCTCTGCGGCTTGCAATCGAATGTTCAGAAACTAATTGAAATCGCTCAGTTAGATCGCGTCTTGTCAATCGCTAAAGATGAAGATGCTGCGTTGGGCATGATCGCATAGTGAGTTTTTCTGTTACAATACTCGGCAGTGGCTCAGCTGTCCCAACCGCCAAACGAAACCCATCCAGTCAATACGTTCAATGCAGTAGTCGGTCAATTCTTATTGATTGTGGAGAAGGAACACAAATGCAATTCCGAAAATTCGGAGTCAAGTACCAAAAAGTTGATTTAATCCTTATCTCACACCTGCACGGTGATCATTATTTTGGTCTGGTCGGTTTGTTGAGTACAATGCATATGATGGGGCGAACACGTGCTATAGAAATTTACGGCCCCAAAGGATTAAAAGACATTGTCAATCTACAATTACATGCGGCCGGTTCTCGTCTTTCCTTTGATGTGAATATTCACGAAGTGGAACCAGAAACGAACGGTACCTTGTTTGAGGATACGAAAATCAAAGTTGAATATTTCCCGCTGGCGCATAAAATTCCTACGAACGGATTTATCATTCTTCAAAAAGAGAAAGAGCGCAAACTCAATATAGAGAAAGCAGAAGCTGATGGTGTGAAAATCCGATACTACCACTTACTCAAAAAGTCAGAAGATGTTATTGACGATAATGGTCGACTATTAAAATTCGAAGATTACACATTCAAAGGCGATTCTGAACTACGCTACGCTTACTGCTCCGATACGAAGTATCACGAACCCATCATACCGTTTATCCAAGGAGTAACTGTCCTCTATCATGAAGCGACGTTCATTGACGCTCATGAAGATCGTGCAAAAGGAACCAAGCATTCTACGGCAAAGCACGAAGCTACCATAGCAAGTAAGGCCGAAGTCGGACGCTTGCTTATGGGACACTTAAGTGCACGCTATGAGGACGGAACCATTCATCAGGAAGAAGCACGTGAAATATTTCCAAAATCACACTTTGTGCACGACGGTCAAGTAATTCGCATAGAGAAATAGACCTGACGTCCGATTGTCTGTTTCAAACATCACCTAAGTTTCGGTGATGATTCTGTCCATTATTACATCGATTACCAGCTTTAGGTCATTTAGTTCTGAATGAACCCCTTGGCGATAAGTATTACTTGTTTTTCGATAGTTCGTCAATTCAGCTTGAAGCTCAAATAGCAATTGAAACAATCGTTTAGTTGCTTCTTCCTGTCCCTTAGAATTAAAGTGTGGTATTTTCATACTCTGCGTTTTAGGCTGATGAGATGTTGAGCGATTCATCGATGCAAGGCCCGCGCAGCGGTTTATTATAGCCTTGAAGCAGATGAAGCGTTCAACATAAATTTGCCGTCAAAAACGCAGCGCATGAAAATACCACACGAATGGAACTGATTGTAAGAATGTAAATACATGTTTAGTGCTAGCGTATCGGTTTAGTATAGCCTTGAAGCAGATGAAGCGCTCAACATAGCTCTGCCGAGAAAAGCAAAGACCTGAAAGCACATACGGAATCAATTAATTCATTGCAGTGTAAAGTTTTGTTAATGTCTGTTTAAGTTCTGACCTTAAGTTGTTTTACTATTCATGAATGACTATTTTTCTGATATGAAATACCTTCTCTTTGGAATTACAGTAGCTCTTTTATTTTCGTGTGCTGACACAAAACCAGGCGAAACTGAAAACCCTTTACTCAGTAATGCTGATTCAGTGTTAGTGCTGGATAAAATGTCAGGAGTGAGTTTAGAAATGCCAGGTCAACCGATGGAAGGAGAACGCATGGATGGAATTCTTGATTTCGGAGTCAAGTGGGTGGCATTAATCCCATACGGATATACAGAAAGGGGAAAAGCCAAAGTCAACTATTCATGGGATGGACGTTGGTGGGGAGAATCTCTCAACGGAACAGCAAAATGCATCGAATTTGCCCAAGAACGAGGATTGAAGACTATGCTAAAACCACATGTTTGGGTGGTAGGACAAGGATGGCCTGGAGACTTCGATTTGACAAAAGAATCGGATTGGCAGATTTGGGAATCGAGCTACCGCGAATACATTTTAGATTGCGCAAGATTAGCAGATTCCATGGAGGTTGATGTGTTTTGTATTGGGACTGAGTACAGAAAATCTGTGGTTAAGCGAAGCGATTTTTGGAAGAAGCTGATAAAGGAAGTGCGAGAGATTTATTCAGGACCAATGACATACGCAGCCAATTGGGATAATTACGAAAAAGTAAACTTCTGGGATCAACTGGACTTCATCGGAATCGATGCGTACTTCCCCTTGTCCAAAGAGAGAGAGCCTGCATTGGAAGAGTTGAAAACGGGATGGATCAACAAATCAAAGGAACTCAAAGCTTTTTCTGAAAAATGGAATCGCAAAATTGCCTTCACTGAATACGGTTTTAAAAGTGTTGATTTCATGTATGGAGGATCAAAAAGTAACGAAGATTTAAAACCCAATATGACCAATCAGGAAACTGGATACAGCGCATTCTTTAACACTGTTTGGAAAGAAGAATGGATGCTTGGGGGCTTTCTCTGGAAGTGGCATTTCTCCGATGGCGCTGGAGGAGAAAACAATACACGATATACACCTCAAAACAAACCAGCTCAGAAAATTGTAAAGGCCTTTTATGGAGTGAATTCTGAGTCGAATTAGACGTCATTTTCGATTTTTCCCGAATGAATCTTGAATAATTCTAGTAATCAACTGTATTTAGTGAATAAGTTCTCTAAAATACAGTGAAAATCAGCCCTTCTGTTCGTTATATTTGGTAGTTGTCCAAACTAATGGAAAAAAATGGCGGAAAATCAATACACAGAAGATAATATCAAGTCCCTCGATTGGAAGGAACACATCCGACTCCGGCCGGGTATGTACATCGGGAAATTGGGAGACGGATCGGCGGCAGATGACGGAATCTATATCCTCGTTAAAGAGATCATTGATAATAGCATCGATGAATTCGTAATGGGGAATGGAAAGCAGGTCATCGTGAAGGTGAAAGATGGAAAAGTGACTGTACGTGATTACGGTCGTGGCATTCCTCTCGGAAAAGTGATTGATTGCGTTTCGAAGATCAACACAGGAGGAAAGTACGATTCGAAAGCCTTCAAGAAATCTGTTGGGTTGAACGGAGTCGGAACGAAAGCCGTGAATGCATTGTCTGGTCATTTCATGGTGTATTCAGTTCGTGACGGGGAAAAGAAGCAAGTGACATTTTCACAAGGTGAAATCATTGAAGATCTTCCAATATCTCTGACAGATGAAAAAAACGGGACATATTTCGAGTTCATTCCTGATGAGACAGTATTCAAAAAGTTCAACTTTAAGACCGTTTACCTCCAGAAAATGATGTGGAACTATTGTTACCTGAATAGAGGGTTAACAATTAAGTTGAACGGAGAGAAATTCTTCTCAAAGAATGGGTTGAAAGATTTGCTCGAAAACAACATGGACGGAGATCCACTTTACCCGATAATTCATTTAGAAGGGTATGATATCGAAGTGGCATTCACACATGGAAAAACCTACGGTGAAGATTACTCTTCATTCGTAAATGGTCAGCATACAACGCAAGGTGGTACACACCAAAGTGCATTCCGTGAATCCGTAGCGAAAGTGATCAAGGATTTCTACGGGAAAAACTATGAAGCATCTGATATTCGACAATCAATAGTTGCGGCAGTCGCAGTGAAAGTCATAGAGCCTGTTTTTGAATCGCAAACTAAAACGAAACTAGGTTCTCAGGAAATAGAACCAGGTGGGAAATCGATGCGCGCATTCATAAACGACTTCCTCAAGGAGAAATTAGACAATTTCTTACATAGAAATCCTGACGTTGCCGAAACGATTGAAAAGAAGATTAAGCAATCGGAGAAAGAACGAAAAGAACTATCTGGAATTCGAAAGAT
>JBGCDF010000145.1:0-2832 GCA_045105095.1 Crocinitomicaceae bacterium
TAAATGGAGACAGCACCCCAATTGATGCTGTTGAACCAGACATCTTATTCATGGACTGGATCTTTTTGATGTGCTTAATCACACGATCTATTTCCGCCTCGTTTACGCCCTTATTCGTTCGTTCTCCCTGACAGTTCTCTATCCAAAGTGATTGATATTGATGAATGGGCAATGACTTCATTACTTTCAGTTGTCCACCGTAGAAATTCTTATTACTAAAGGCCAGTAATTGCTCATTCCCCCTAAAATGCTCATCAAGAAAAACAACTTCATCGCTACTTTTGGATTGCTCAAAGCATACATCCAAGATACTCGAATCGCGATAATTCAGAAGTTCTGAGCTAATCCCGCCTAAACCTATTTTACGCTTCAGTGAAGCTTGTTGACTTCTAGCCACAAAGGAAAAATGCCTCAATTGATTAGGGTCTCCAACAACCATTACTTTTTTTGCGCGTTGCAGTGCTGGCATGATAGAAGCTAAATCAACCTGACTAGCCTCATCAATAATGACAAGATCAAACAAATCCTTCTGAAATGGCAATGCTTCGTATAAATCAGAAAGCTTGCACAACCAAATGGGGAATGTTCGGAGGATCTGAGCGAAATCAAGCTCTTCGAATATGCTTTCTTGTTTACTCAAACTATACGCGTTAATCGCTCTTAAAAACCCAGCTAAATGATTCCTATGTGATAGCAAAAAACGATTCAGTTGTTCTTCATATCCATACAAAGCTAACTGCTCGTGTTTCTTCAATAAAGCCCTCTTCTTGGTATAGTACTGCTCAGAAATCACCCAGTTCGGAACAGCAAATTTTGTCTTCCACTTGAGGTACTTCTTTTTCAAACTGGCAACTACGCCTCTCTTCTTCCTATTTTCATACAGCAGATTACCCCATTTCATTTCTTTGTCCAATACTTCATTGAACTGTTCTTCAAGCTTCAGCAATAGTAGCTTATCAAAATAGGCATCCGCTTTAATCTCTTTCGTGCGCTTCTCCAAACCTCCGCGGAAAGATTTCATCAATAGGAGTTTTATCCT
Source organism: Crocinitomicaceae bacterium (assembly GCA_045105095.1). Taxonomy (GTDB): domain Bacteria; phylum Bacteroidota; class Bacteroidia; order Flavobacteriales_D; family Crocinitomicaceae; genus UBA4466. The sequence continues at coordinate 1,040 of JBGCDF010000145.1, forward strand.
CTTGCGAATTTCTCGAGCGTATCCTTTTTTTCCAGGTCTCATTGCGGCCGTAGCCAAACCAAGTTCCGTCAATTTTTCGAGAACAACATCTACCGCTTCATCGGTTTTTGAAACAATCAATACGGATTTTTCTCGCAGTACATGGTCGATTGCAACATTTGCAATCGTAAACGACTTCCCCGTTCCTGGTGGTCCAATTACAATCGACTTTGAATACACGAGTGAATTCTCTAGTACTTTGTTCTGTCCATCGCTCAAAATTGATGGTACTCTGATGTCTATTTTCGACTTATCCTCCCGTTTCGAAGTATTGGTCAAAATAGCATTCAAAGCTCCGGAATAGTCATCATTCTCTCCAAGATTATTTAGTTCGGAAATAATTCCAAGGGTCTTACTTGAATACTTTACGAGTCCAAATCCCATCCCGGCATGAACTTCGAAACTGTCTTTTGGACGTCTCGTTTTTATCTTCTTTTCTGATATCAATTCTGGGAAATGCCGAACACCTTCTGCATTCACATCATCGAAGTTTTCTTCTAACACTGAAGCAATCCTCATTGAAACATTGAAATCAATTACTGGACTTTTCAGGAGAAAATCGAATAATTCCTCCAGAGGTGGGGTTCCCTCCTTTTTAATGGAGTTTAAGAAATTGTAGTTCAGGAATTTTCGATCCTGTTTTAAGCGTAAATACGGAAAGCCATCCTTTCGGAAAATTTCAGCTGGAATAAAAACTAGCGGAGCACACACCCGAAAACCATTCGCTCGTCCAACGATGAAATGAGCAAAACAATACAGAGATTTTTCTTTTGAATAGAACGACAGGTTCTCTTCGATTTTTTCAGCTTGATCATCCAATAGTGGTAGAAACGGAAGTGTGCCATTCAGCACTTCATCCTTTCCTTCTATCCACACCCTATCTTCTACTTTTTTCGCAAAAAAGTTCGTTACGTTGATCGTCTTCGTGTCAAGTTCATAACACTCACGCAAGTAACGAAAAACTAATGCAGGTGAGAAGTGCATTTTACCTCAATTGAGCGCCCAATTTCGACTCCAACTGTCCACGGATTTTGTCCATCACAGCATCCACCTGTTTATCCTTCAATGTTTTCTCGGAATCTTGGAATTTAAATGAAACCGCATATGATTTCTTCCCAGCCTCAAGGTTCTTCCCCTCGTACACATCAAAGAGTCCAACTTCCTTTAGAATTTTCTTATCGCTCGCCTTCGCAATTTGTTCGATCTCAGCAAAGGTAATTTTGTTGTCCAACAACAAAGAGAAGTCACGACGAACAGCAAATGTTTTTGGCAATTCCGTGTATTTGACTTTTACAAATTTCAAACAGTCGATGATTGCATCCCAATCTAAATCCGCAATAAACACGTCTTGCTTAATTCCGAAGTGCTTCTTAAGTTGAGGCGTGATCCATCCAATTTCTCCCACTTTTCTCTTCAAAACAGACAGTTGAACACCGTCTTGAAGTAAGGAGTTTTTGAATGATGATTCCTTCAGCATTCCTGCCAAACCAATACGCTCAAACAACGCTCTAGCCGTTCCCTTAATCGTAAAATATGTCGTGATATCGTTATTCGAGTTCCAATTTTCCGCTTCGCGCTTTCCGCTCAAAGCGATGATCAATCTGCGATTTTCGGAATAACCTTCATCAAATTTGTGGTATACTTTTCCAAACTCGAATAACTTCAAATCTGGGCTCTGTCTATTCTGATTATGCTGAACTGTTTCCAATGCATTGTAGACAAGCGACTGGCGCATCACGTTCAAATCCAAACTC
>JBGCDF010000146.1:0-17128 GCA_045105095.1 Crocinitomicaceae bacterium
CTTTTTCTTACTTTTACTCTTCAAAAAAAATCAAAATGAAAAGAATCAAAATTGCGGATGTTCTTGCGAACCCAACTATCGGGGAAACAATCACTGTGAAAGGATGGGTGAAAGCCAATCGTGCCAATCGTTTTATCCAAATTAATGACGGTTCAACGATCAAAAACATTCAAGCCGTAGTTGATTTTGAAAATTTCGATGAAGCCTTATTGAAACGCGTTACAACGGCATCAGCAGTGAGTGTTACAGGAGAGCTCGTCGAGTCTCAAGGTTCTGGGCAGGCAGTAGAAATCGTTGTTGCTTCTATTGAAGTACTCGGTGATGCCAATCCAGATGAAGTACAGAAAACAGTGATGCAACCGAAGCGTCACAGCATGGAGTTTTTACGTGAACAGGCGCACTTGCGTTTTAGAACGAATACATTCGGTGCGGTATTCAGAATTCGTCATGCCGTATCGTATGCGATTCACAAGTACTTCAACGATCAAGGTTTTTACTATTTGCACACACCAATCATTACTGGATCTGATGCAGAGGGTGCGGGAGAAATGTTTCAGGTTTCGACTCTGGACCACAAAAACCCACCATTAAACGATGATGGATCTATCGACTATTCTCAGGATTTCTTTGGAAAGCCAGTGAACTTAACGGTGTCGGGACAGTTGGAAGCGGAATTAGGTGCCTTGGCTCTTGGTCAGGTGTATACCTTCGGACCAACATTTAGAGCTGAGAATTCGAATACATCACGTCACTTAGCTGAATTCTGGATGATTGAACCAGAAGTAGCATTCAATGACTTAAAAGATAATATGGATTTGACGGAAGACTTCCTCAAATACATCACAAATTACATTCTCACGAATTGTGTTGATGACCTTGCTTTCTTAAATGAAAGAGAAGCAAAGGAGCAACAGTCGAAACCTCAAAACGAACGAAACGAATTGACATTGATCGAACGAATGGAGTTTGTTCGTGATAATGAATTCAAGCGTTTGACGTACACAGAAGCAATTGAGGTGTTGAAACGTTCTAAACCTTACAAGAAGAAGAAATTCAAATTTGAAGTTGAATGGGGAGTTGATCTTCACAGTGAGCATGAGCGTTACTTGGTAGAAAAGGAATTTAAATGTCCTGTAATCTTAACGGACTATCCTGCAGAAATTAAGTCGTTCTACATGCGTCAAAACGATGATGGAAAAACAGTCGCGGCAATGGATGTTCTATTCCCAGGAATTGGTGAAATCGTCGGTGGATCGCAGCGTGAAGAGCGTTTGGATATTTTGAAAAAGAAATGTGCTGACTTCAATATTCCTGAAGAGGAATTGTGGTGGTTCTTGGATACGCGTCGTTTCGGAACAGTGCCTCATGCAGGCTTCGGCTTAGGATTTGAACGTATGGTAATGTTCGTTACGGGAATGTCTAACATTCGAGATGTAATTCCTTTCCCACGTACACCACAGAACGCAGAATTTTAAATAGAAAAAAAAGCGGTATTTTAGATACGCATAACTAACTCAGAAAAATGGCATTAAAACAATATCTCTCTCATAAACTGGAACAGCGGCTTTCACCGCAACAAATTCAGTTGATGAAATTGTTGCAAGTGCCAACAATGGAACTCGAACAACGAATCAAGCAAGAGATTGAAGAAAACCCTGCATTGGAAGAAGGTGCGGAAAAGAACGAGGACGAGGATGAGTTTGACAAAGATGAGTACGAAGAGGAAGTAGAAGAAGATTTCAATATCGACGACTACTTGAGTGACGATGCCGATTACAAAACGCAAGTCAACAATAAAGGCAAGGATGACGATGAAAAAGCAATTCCTCTGTCTGGACAGCAAAGTTTTCAAGAACGTTTAACGAAACAACTTCAACTGTTGTTCTTGGATGACGATCAACACATGATCGCAGATACCATTATTGGTAATTTGGATGAATCGGGTTATCTGAATCGCGAAGTTGAAGCAATTGTGGATGATTTGGCGTTCTCAGCCAATATTTCGGTAACTGAAGAAGAAGTTGAAGGAATCTTATTGCGTATTCAAGACTTTGATCCAGCAGGAATCGGAGCAAGAGATTTGCGCGAATGTCTATTGATTCAGATGGAGCGCAAGCAAGATGGCGACATCACGAAGTTTACAGCAAAGAAAATACTAGAAGAGCATTTCGAAGAATTCACGAAGAAGCACTATAAAAAGATCATCAAAAAATTAGAGATTAGTGAATCCGACTTAAAAGAGGCGATTGATGAGATTGTAAAACTCAACCCGAAGCCGGGAGGTTCAATGAAAGAATCATCACAGAACTTCCAACAGGTAATTCCTGATTTCGCGGTGTACGAGCATGAAGGTCAATTGCAACTGACAATACATGGTCGTAACGCTCCTGAATTGAAAGTTAGTAGGGATTACAAACAAATGCTGCAAGGATACTCGGAAGGAGCGAAAACATCGAAAAAGGATAAGGAAGCACTCACGTTTGTTAAGCAAAAACTAGATAGCGCAAAGTGGTTCATTGATGCCATTAAGCAGCGTCAAAATACCCTATTGCTTACAATGAATGCGATCATGAATTACCAAAAGGAATACTTCCTGACAGGTGATGAAACGAATCTACGTCCGATGATTTTGAAAGACATCGCTGAAATCGTTGATTTAGATATTTCCACCATTTCGCGTGTAGCAAACAGTAAGTATGTTCAAACCGATCAAGGTGTATTTGCATTGAAGTATTTCTTCTCAGAGTCATTATCAACAGATTCTGGAGAAGAGGTTTCTACGCGTGAGGTCAAAAAAATCCTTCAGGAAGCAATTGACAACGAGCCGAAAAGAAAACCGTTAACTGATGAAAAATTGACGCTTGTTCTCAAAGAGAAAGGCTACAACATTGCACGAAGAACGGTGGCCAAGTACCGCGAGCAACTCAATATTCCTGTTGCCCGTTTACGTAAGGAATTATAGATCGAATGAAACTCAGTTCTCAAATCATTTCCTGGGCTTTCGTACCTCTCGTTACGCCAGTTTTCGCAATGTTATTGGTGATGTTTGTACCCTATGGTTCCTTTGTGGACCAGCTGAATGAGAACAGTTTGTACTTCATCAATCCGCAGCACAAGTGGCAAATCGTTTATTATTACTCATTCTTTTGTGTAGTCGTGCCAGGTTTATCACTGATCTACCTAAGGACAATCGGTGTCATTTCTACCATTGAAGTTGACGACAGAAGGGAACGCTCACTTCCCATTTTGGTGATGTTTTGTAGTTGTTTGGCACTCTTGATCTTTCATCATTACGCTATTCCAAAAGAATTGAATTTCTCAAAATACGTATATTCTTATCCTCTCTCTGGAGTGATCGCAACAGCCATTTACTTTGTGCAAACGCTTTGGAAAAAAGTAAGTTTACATGCCGGAGGAATGGGTATTATGTCTGGCTTCTTGTTGGCATATGCGGCTGAAATGCAAGTCTTTCCAACTTGGATCATTCTTTTTGCAGTAATTGCATCAGGGTTGGTGATGTCGGCGCGCGTGTACCTTGAAAAGCATACGCTCCTAGAAGTTGTTATAGGATGGTTTACAGGAACTTTTGTTACTTTTGCCGTCAACTATTACTATTAATCAGGCAAGATTCTTGTTTTTACTAGTCAAAACCAAAAAATGAAAAAAATTAATGTAGCTGTAATAGCATCTGTAGCGTTAATCTTCAGTGCTTGTGGATTGTTCAACGAGAAGAACAAAGGAAAAGGATTTAATTTATTTACTATTCAGCAAGATGTTGAATTGGGTGCGCAAGTCGCAGCGGAAATAGACGCCGACGGTCAAACGTATCCTCTATTGGATTCAATTCAATACAAAGAAGCATACGATTATGTATACAAAGTACGCGACAAGATTTTGAATACTGGAGAAGTTGATTTCAAAGATGAGTTCGCTTGGAGACTGCGTATTATTCATGATGATAGCACACTAAATGCTTTCTGTACACCTGGAGGATACATCTACATCTATACGGGAATTTTGAAATTTTTGGATAGTGAAGATCAGTTCGCAGGAGTTATGGGACATGAAATTGCACATGCTGACTTGCGTCACTCAACACGTCAAATGACAAAGCAATTTGGAGTACAAATATTACTCGATGTTCTGGCTGGAGATAGAGCTGCACTGAAGCAGGTGACAGGTGCACTTGTTGGGTTGAAGTTCTCTCGTGCTCACGAGTCTGAAGCTGATGCACGTTCCGTGAAATATCTTTGTCCAACAGATTACAATGCTGCTGGAGGAGGAGGTTTCTTCCAAAAGATTGAAGACTTGGGAGGATCAAGACAACCAGAGTTTATGAGTACTCACCCGAATCCAGCTGATCGTATCGAACACTTCGAAACGGAGAAAGTAACGAATGGTTGTACAGGTGCTCAAACATACAAGACGGAGTTTGATGCGATGAAAGCCAAACTACCTCAATAAATTGAGGTATCGCTGAGAATTAGGCGTACTTTTTTGTAAATTGGACGTATTACTAGTAAATACGGCATTTGTCTACCCGAATGAAAGCAAAAAGAACATCGTTAAATGATATAGCTAAGGCGCTTAATGTGTCTAAGGCGACCGTATCCTTCGTACTCAACGACAAAGGAGACCAATTCAACATAAGCAAAGAAAAGCAACGACTCATTAAGGAGAAGGCGAAAGAGCTTTCTTATGTTCCGAACTTTTTTGCCAAAAGCTTGCGTCAAGGTGAGACGAAAACAATAGGATTGGTCTTACCAGATATATCCAATGCTTTTTATGCAGAATTGAGTAAAACCATTCAGGAGAAACTCTATGCAGAAGGCTACAATACATTCATCGTAAATACGAACGATAACAATGAGGTGGAAAAAGCCCTAATGAATGAGTTGATTCAGCGTTCAATTGATGGAATGATCATTGCGCCAAGCAACGACATTAAGGAACTGATTCCTATTTTGTTGGCTACGCATATCCCGGTAGTATTTACGGATCGTCCTGGAGATGAAAACGCAGATTTTGTTGGTATCGATAATTACATTGAGGCAGAACGACTGGTAAAATCTTTCGTGAAACGTCCCAATCGAGTAGTTGTTGTTACTCCAAAGAACTCGATTTCGACCATCGAAAGAAGAATTAAAGGTATTACCGAAGTTTGCGGACGAGAGAATGTTCCTGTTGAGGTAGTTAAGTTCAACGATTCTCAAGAGGAATTCAAGAATGCCATTCGCGAGCAAGTGGATAAAGGTGGAGATTCCTTTGTTCCTTTGAACAACAAATGTACTCTACATATGTTGGCCGCTGCAAGAGATTTGAATTTATCGATTCCTACTGATATCAAATTGGTTTCCTTTGACGACAGTGAATCTTTCCAACACATGAACCCCCCAATTTCGGCACTTCGTCAGCCTGTCACGGATATAGGCTTAAAAACCGTTGCTCGATTGTACGAGCGTATCAAGGAGACAAAAGATCCAGGAAAGCACTTCATTTTGCCGTGTGAGTTTATTGAGAGAGGATCTCACTAGACTTCCTTAATCAGTTCTGTTGTGCTTAGCAAGATCTATCATCAACTGTTAAAGCGTCTGGATCAATTGGACTTAGTCCTCTCCCTTTCTTTTCCTGCTGTGATGGCTGTTTTGGCTATTCTCGATCATTCGCCGTACTCAAAATGGCTGGCATTTGGAGGTTGGTTGTTCATGATCTTGTACGTCCTATTCGCCTTAGTTTTTAGAAATCGAAGCATTCAACGAAATGAACCTGTCACGCGACGGAATGCTACGATTCAGTTGTTGGGTCGAATCGTTCTATTGCTGATTATTCCTGGAGCGTATGATTTCGACAGATTTCAGGATTATTTCTATGCATCCACTGCTGGGGCAGGGCTTTCCATTGTTGTAGCTTTACTGGTAGCGTTCATTCACAAGGGAATAAAAGATGCGAAGTCAGCAAAGCAATTTGGTCTTGGGCTAATTGCACTCATTGTATGCCTCATAGGAGTTGTAACATATCCCTTCATAGCAGAAATTGTACGACACTTTAGTGAAAAAGAACTCTCAAGCATCCTTTACCTTGTGGGTACCTTTATTTTCGAGTTTTCATCGGTGTACATCATTTTTGCCAAGTTCATTAAATCAAATGACAGTGCCATTGGACCAGATGTCGAAAATGCGGCAATCTTTATTGTGATTCCCTTGGGATGGTTCTTAGGCCTAGGAGCTCTTTCGGCAATTGTGAATGGGTAATTCTACTTCAAAGAATTCCTCACGTACTCAATACCTACTTGCATTCCATAGCGATAATCAGCGTTAATTCCTTCAACGGAATAACTGTACGTACTGCACTTCAAACCATCTTTCGGCCATAGCTGCTCAATGTTCGTTTGCTTCGGAGGGTCTGACAAGAAATCCATGGTATTGTTGTAAATCAGATGATTCTCGGCAAAACAAGTACTCAATTCGGGATGCTTACGGAAGTAGATGCTCCCAAGATAATCCGGCCAGCTTTGCACGACTTTACGGTCAATGTGTGTGGTCCGAAGAATCAAAACGTCTTCTGCCTTTTGCTCTTCCACGGCCCATCGAACTGGAATAGGGTCGCTCCATCCGCCGTCCATTAAATTCAATCCTCGTAACTGATGTGCCCCTTTCGTAACAAAAGGCAAGGTGCTTGATGCAATCACGATTTCTAACCAATCCGTCTCTTCGGGCGATAAATAAACAGCTTCGCCAGTGTCGCGATTCGTGGCAACAAAATGTACATCTCGATTTTTTGCATTTTTTATTGCAGTAGCTACATCAAAAGGAACTAATTCTTCCGCTACTGAACGCAGATGATCAATGTTCATGTACCCACGATCTTTGATAATTCCCCGAACGGTTACAAATTCAGGGTCTTGAGCCAATAGTCGCATCGCTTCGACACATGAACCGTACTGATTTGCTAGATAATACGAAGCTGAAATGGCCCCGCCTGAATTCCCAATGACCTGATCAAATGGAAAATAATCCATAGCGGTAAATGCGTCTAAAATACCAGCAGTAAATCCAGTTCTAAATCCTCCTCCTTGAACGATGAGTGTTTTCTTCATGAGTTGTAAAAGTTATAATATGCGTGCATAGCAATATTAACGAAAATTCCACAACGAAGGTTGAGTGAGGTATATTTTTTTGATGATTAAGAACGTGTTCAGGGAGAATCGCTTTAAGTCATAGACTCAAATTGCATTAACGATTCGAAAAGTTTTGTTTTCAAGATGAATTATGTATCCTTAGATGTATGAAGAAATATAGTCTATGTCTCGTCCTTGTGTTAATCAGTCCTCTGATTTTTAGTCAACTGAGTAATGAAAAAGTGATAAAACTCACTGATTTAGAAGGTTTGTGGTATGTAAATCAAACGAATTTCCCGATGTGGTTAAAAGGCAATAGAACCGCTCCAAGATTGAATTATACGATTCAAACGAAACGAAAAGATACCGTCTTATTTGATCGAGTTAATTACATACAAAACGAGAAAGAGAAAAACATAAAAGGATATGATTGGGCCCTCAATGAGAACCATACGAAGTTTGTTTGGCGAGGTAAAGGTCTCCTGAGAATTTTGAAAAGTAAATGGGAAATTCTCTACATTAACCTAGAAGAACAGTGGGCGATAACCTACTTTGAAAAAACCCTCTTTACCCCTGAAGGATATGACGTGATTTCCAAAGAAGAAACACTCAGCCCTGATATCCAAAAGCAAGTAGTGGAAAAGTTGAAAGATCTGAATGTCTCATCGACGTTAACAAGTATTTCACAGAAAAGAGTAGAATAAATTACAATCGTTTAATCACTCGTTTTTCTGGAACTACTGGATTTCGTTTAAAAAATCCAGTAGCACAAGATTTCAGTCTTTGAACTGTTCATTCGGATTTAGTCGGTGATGAGTTCCACAAATCCTTGTCCAGTAAGCGTATTTTGCTCCGAATTTTCTGAGAACCCTTCCACTACGTAAGTATAAAAATACGTACCAGCACTCATCTTTTTACCACTAGAGTTCGTACCATCCCAAGTAGGTTGATCTGTTTGAGACCCTTCTCCCTCAAAAACAATATTTCCCCAACGATTCTGAATAGTCAGTCGAATGTATTTCGCGTTTTCCGTTCGAAGGAAGAACAAATTGTTCTCTGGTGAATCATCAAATGGCGTGAACACGTTAGGAGCAATAACCGTAGGCGTAGATGGAACACATGATCCATCATCTAGCGTAGCTAGTGGGTCGTAATTGAGTGATGAGACATCTGTACAACCACAGTGTGCAATCGTAACAAAAACGGTAGAAGAATCATTACAGAGGACGTTACCATTTCCAGCAATTACGGTTACCTCACTTGAATTGGTGAAGGCGCTTTCGACAGTTGTAGATTGCGTATTTACCTGAGATGAGTAACCAGCTGAAACCTCTGATCCAAAATCCCAGATCAATGATACGTTCGGGTCACTTACGGTTGCTTCAAAAGAGATAACATCATCAGGACAGTATTCAGCTGTTAGACTAGTTAAATCTACTGATACTGATTGGTTTTGTTGAACAGTGATACTGTCGTATGTTACATCTCCACATGCATCAGTTGTTTCCACAGTATACATTTGTGAACCATTCGAAAGTGGAACAGTTATCGAGGCAGTTGATTCATTGGTTGACCATGAGTAGGAGTAAGGAGCTGTTCCTTGATTGACTGCAATGTCAATTATGATTTCGTCCTCATGGCAATCTCCAGTTACATCCGTAGCGGTGGTGATTAATTCTTCTCGATCAACAATGGAGAATGTCGTTTCTGAACTCACGGTTTGCCCAGTAGGCAAGGTAGTCGTACCGATAATAGTAACATCTTCAGTGCCCTCTGCTACAAGATCATCGGCGATATCTAGCGGTAGGACGATCTGCGTTTGAAAAGGTGCAAAGGTGATAGAAGAAGGAACACCTGAATAATCAATTCCGTTTTGTGCAGTTCCAGCAAATGAAATTTGTGTGGTTAAAGACTGATCCATATTTCCATTGCATCCAACGCGGTTGAACACAAGTGATCCGCCATCTTGACATCCTTCGATTGTTCCATTCATGTTGGTAGGAGGAATGTAGTCAAGTTCTGCCGAGCACACAGCTGGGAATTGACATCTAGCGATATAAACTCCTGAGTTCAACGCTTGATCAGAAACATTGGCAACTGCGAACTTTATCGTGTAGTGCTCTCCGCAGTCAAGAGGAATTTTTGCAGTAATTGGAACTGTTCCTCCATTGTAGTTTTCTCCGTCGTAAGTGGCGTATAATGTCGTGTAGTATTGTGAATTGCTCACCCAGTTTGGATCTTGTTGCGCACAATAACTTGGGTTTCCAGCGCCTCCTGCAACTCCAGGGTTAACAGTGTTGATGGCTACTGGCGTATTCGTGTTTGGAACCAATGCGATGTTCGTGCTATTATTGGAGTAAGGTCCTGTAATGCCTGGTCCAGAGATAAAAAATCCAAATACATCATTGAAATTGGAACATACGTAGGTCGGGTACTCTGATGAGGCAAACATGAATTCGACCTCCAAGGTGTCGCCCAGTGCCTCGAAGTCAAATCGAAGTACTCCTCCATTGGTGATGTTAGCAGTCGCAAGCGCTGCTAAATCTGGATCTGTGATTGTTGTACCCTGATTTGTAGTTAAATAAATTCCTTTGTCAAAAGCGAAACCAGCGGTATTATCGAATCCTTGACAGTTTGGCTGAACACTATTTGATGCTGCTGGGCTTCCATTCCATGAGACGTTCGTCGGGTTGACGAAATTGGAGCCAAACAAGGAATCAACGACTCCCTGAGGGGTCATTCCTGTGAGATAATTGATGCTTGGTTGAGCAGCTGATGAGAAAGTTAAGAGCAGGGCGAATAGTAGTGTTTGTAGTACAGTTTTCATGTTGATTGGTCTTTTGTGTAGTCTTACAAAATAGACTTTCATCAACTTAAAATAGTTGCATGCCTTTCATCAGTTGAAAGACGAAATAGTAGATTTTACAGGTAGAATTAATGGTATTAAAAAACTGATTGTCAGTTATTTACAAGGTAATTAAAAAAAGATGAAAAAAAGTAATTTTTTCAGTGGTCGGAGCTAACTTTCTTCGATTAAACTTTGCGGAATGTCTTTTTTTCTGGGGGTAATGGATTTTGTTTGAAGTAATCCAAAAGGACAAAATTTCGATCTTCAAATTGCTCATTCAGTACTTTGAAATGTTTGATGCGATCGACGCGAAATGATCGGTAATCTTCTCGGAGATAACACCAGGCGACTAACAACCATTTTCGGTTGGTTGAAATCAAGGTGTATGGTTCGATTTTACGAAATGAAATGTTTGGATCATTCGCCTTTTGATAGTTGATTTCCATGCATTTCAAATGCGTAATCGCCAATTGAATTTCTGACAGTGCATTGCTGGACAGATCTTCCCAATAGTTTTCGAAGACATGGATTTTTGTGTCCAGGCGCTCACTTTTTTCAAGAATCGACGTCTTAAAAACTGACTTTACCTTAGTCATCGCTTCCGTGAAATCAGCTATAAATGATTGATCTTGGGTTTGTTTGACTAGGTTCTGAGCGGTAATCAGCGAGTTCGCTTCTTTTTCTGTGAATTGAACAGGTGCTACCGAGTAGCCATCCATGAGAGAATATCCTTTGCCTTCTATGGTAATGATCGGAACACCAGCGTCTTCCAGTTTTCGAATGTCCCGATAGATCGTTCGAATGCTTACATCAAATCGTTCAGATAGCTCAGTTGCCGTCAGCAGTCGCTTAGACTTTAAAAGTGTTAGGATCGATATGAGACGAGGTAACTGTGACATGTAGTAAAGATAGCGAACCCATATAGAATCCGCTATCTTCTGATTTAGTTTGACTAGTTCATCGAGTGTAGGGCCACGCGATTTCCTTCCAAGTCGATGAAATGCGCCATGAAACCGTTTTCTCCAATGCTCGTTTTTGGAATGACAACTTTAGCTCCTGCTTCTTCAGCTCTGGCCAAAGGAGCGCTTAAATCATCTCCTCCGCTTAGGTAAACGATTACTCCGTCCGTAGAAGGATTGAATCCGTCCATTTTCATAATGGCACCACCAATTCCTTGCCCCTGCTCATAAGGGAAGACACTGTAAAGCGAATCATCTGGCATTGGATAATCCATTAATTCTTCTCCCATCACTGTTGCGTAGAATTTCTTTGCTCGTTCGAAATCTGTAACTGGAATGTCGAACCATGTAACTGCTGTCTTCATAATAAATTTGTTTTTGTTAGTTATGAAGCAAATGTAATTGGCGAAGGTGACAGATCATGTCAGGGGTTGAAATCAATCACGAATTGTATGAAATAATCAAGTCTTACTTTTTTAGCTCCTCGGATTTCGCGTCGACGGACTTCTTGAGCTGAATCAATCGTTCACGCGTAATTTCTTTCCATTCTCCAACAACCGTATTATGTTCCATCCTTAGATCAAAAATCTTCTGAAGGAGTTCATAATCTCGTCGGATTGAATGAATATTTTCAGGACTAGCTGATTTCAACTGAGTAGTCAAATCTTGAATGTCAGTTTCAACTTCAGCCTGATATTTCAAATCAATGATATTGCCAACGTCAATGTTGTGTTTTCTGGTCTGAAGTCTGTCTCCCAGCACTTTGTGATGAACCTGGTATTTGTCCACTTGCTCTTTAGGTCCTCCCAAATCTTTATAGTAGTCAATGAGGTTTTTCAATTTCACATACGATCCAGCATCGTAAATAGCATTTATTTGATCGATGTGTTCAATCGTATCAGCAGCCATGTGAATATTGTCAATGATTTTGTCAATTTCCACTTTTACGGATTCGAGTTTCGAGTTATCCTGAGCTTGACTGTTCATTGAAAAACAAAAAAGCACTAAAGCAATCAGAGTTGGGAGTCGTCTCATAGTATATACAGAATAACTACTAAAGTAAGGAATTTAAAAACCCCGTTCCATATTTCACCAGTAATGGGCAAGTTCATTGTTCTTTACGATCAATGTGTGTTCAATCAGTAATTCAGTTTAGTCTTTCAGTGATATCCTTAAGTCCAGCGGATAAACCTGATATACCTTTGTTTCAGACAGAGTTGAAAGGTAAATACGGTTCTGTCGAAGAAATTTAATCGAATAAAAAAGTAAGTTATGAATAAGACAATTTTAATTACAGGAGCAAGTTCAGGTATCGGGAAATCGACGGCAAAATTGTTCCAAGAGAAAGGCTGGAATGTTGTCGCTACAATGCGAACTCCAGAAAAAGAAGATGAGCTCAATAAACTAGCGAACGTGCTTGTAACGAAGTTAGATGTTTTGGAACTTGACTCGATTGAAAGCGCAATCTCAGAAGGCGTAAAAACCTTTGGAAAGATTGATGTGGTACTAAACAATGCAGGGTATGGACTAATGGGAACATTCGAATCGGCATCTCGTGAAAGCATTATGAGACAATTCGGAGTGAATGTGCAAGGTCTCTTCGATGTTACACAGAAAGCGCTTCCTCATTTTAGAGAAAACAAAGATGGGATGTTCATCAATATCTCTTCTATTGGAGGGAGAATGACGTTCCCACTAATGCCATTGTACCATTCAACGAAATGGGCAGTTGAAGGATTTAGTGAATCCTTACGCTGGGAAATGGCACAGATTGGTGTAAAAGTGAAATTGGTTGAACCAGGAGGAGTGGCGACTGATTTCGGAGGAAGATCATTGGATCTGCAACACAATCAGGATTTAGCGGAATATAATGCGTTCGTCGGGCAATTCATGGAAGCGATGCAAACATCAATGGACCCGGATAAGCTGAGTAAACCAGAATTAATTGCTGAGGTTATTTACGGAGCAGCAACTGATGGGAACGATACGCTTCGTTACCGAGCAGGAGCAGATGCTGAGCAATTACTAACAGCACGTACGAATATGTCAGATAATGAGTTTTTCGATATGCAGAAAACACAATTCGGATTCTAAATAAGTTTGAAATCTAAGTGAAGGCGAAAGGGGACAAGAGCTCCGTTTTCGCTTTCCTTTTTTTAATTGAGCGTTTATCGTTCTTTTGTTATTGATTACTCATAAGTAATAAGAACCATTATGTCCGACACATTACATTTAAAAACGATAACTCAGGCACATCAGTCACTTGGGCTTCCTAAACCGAAACACCCTTTAGTATCTGTTATATGGATGAAAGATGTTCAATCCGATGTTGATTTTAGAGGGACGAAAATAGTTATGAACCTGTATCAGATCGTATTAAAACCATCTGATGATTGCGGAAACATTCAGTATGGGAAAAATTCTTACGACTATGAAGAAGGAACACTTGTATTTACTAGCCCAGGACAAGTGATATCTTTTGAGGATGGAGAAGCATCCGATGCTAATGAAAACAGCACAGAAGGGTGGGTATTGGCATTCCATCCTGATTTGATTCGTAAATCACCTCTTGTGGAAAAAATCAGTCAATATTCATTCTTTGATTATGAAGTCCATGAGGCCTTGCATCTCTCCGATGATGAAAGGCAAACTATTGAAGAGCTGCTGGAAAAGATTGTGAAAGAGTATAGTCAGAACCTGGATCGGCACAGTCAGAATTTAATTGTTTCAAACATTGAACTATTGCTAGACTATTGTTCACGTTTTTATGATCGGCAGTTTTATACGCGTGCAAATCTCAATAGTGATGTCGTGTCGAAGTTTGAGCGACTACTGAAAGAGTATTACACATCTGAAAAACTCAGTGAGATGGGTATTCCCACAGTTGGCTATTGCGCGAAAGAATTGAACCTTTCTTCTAATTACCTGAGCGATATGCTTAAGAAAGAAACCGAGCGTTCGGCGCAAGAGCACATCCATTCATTCATCATTGATAAAGCGAAAAACAGCTTGTTAAGTACAACCGAGTCGATTAGTGGTATTGGCTATGGTTTGGGTTTCGAACATCCTCAACATTTTAGTAACCTGTTCAAAGCAAAAACTGGAATGAGTCCGCGAGCGTATCGCCAACTTAATTAATTATCTAAAACCTTATTACTATGTACGTAGACAGAGTCTTTAAACCAACGAGAATAATATTGGCTTCATGGCTGCCGATTTTAAGCTTAATCGGATGGTCATCCCTCGTAGTTTCCATTTACGTCTTTGCGGAAGTTAAATGGATTGCAATCCCATGGGTACCCTTAACACTTGTTGGAATTGCGGTTGCGTTTTATCTCGGTTTTAAGAACAATTCAGCCTATGACCGAACTTGGGAAGCTCGAAAAATTTGGGGTGAAATTGTAAACGATAGCAGAACCTGGGGCATGATGATTACTGGGTTCGTAACAGATGAATTTACGAAAGATCCACATTCTAGCGATGAGCTCAAGGAAATTCGTAAGAGAATGATTTTTAGACACATCGCATGGTTGTACAGGTTAAAGCGACAGCTTCGCGTGGTAAAAACCTGGGAACATGACAAACCTCTGAATCATAGATACAGAAAGATTTTTGAGGATGCTTTTCCTTCAAAAGAAGAACAGGAAGAACTGCTTGATTTCCTCAAGCAAGAGGAGGTAGACTACATGATGTCTAAGTCAAATGTGGCAACGCAGCTCCTAAAAAGGCAATCTGATGACCTCACGGAATTGAAGTCGAAAGGGTTAATCGACGACTTCCGACATATGGAGTTAGAGCGATTATTGATGAATTTTTATACCCATCAAGGTAAATGCGAAAGGATTAAGAATTTCCCATTACCAAGACAATATGCATCGGTGAGTATCTATTTCTGCTACATTTTCATCTTCTTGCTTCCATTTGGATTAATCAGCGCATTCAATAGTTTCGACACTCAATACATTTGGGGTGTAGTCCCGTTTACTACCCTAATTGGTTGGATTTTCTACATGATGGAATTGGTTGGAGATTATGCCGAAAACCCATTCGAAGCACTCGCGTTTGACACTCCAATGACGGCGTTGACCCGAACCATTGAGATTGACCTCAAGGAGATGTTAGATGAGGAGAACATTCCACAAGCGATAGTTCCTGTGGAGGGCGTGCTGATGTAGATCGAAGCACTTGATTTTCAAAAATACTAAAGAAAAGCTCGTTCCTGATTCTTCAGAAGGGAGCTTTATTCTTATTGAAAATAAGAGCTACTGTTCCCAATAGCTCTTATTTGTACTAACCTAAAGTTGTTTGCAGAAATCTAATGTCTACTGTAAAATTACTTTTCTCTCATGTTGTTTATTACTCGTTGTAATGCGTAACCAATACATTCCTTTGCGGAAAGGAGTGAGGTCCACGCTTGAGAATTGAGAGTCTTGTTCAAAAACCAGTTGTCCTTGCAGGTTGTATAGCTTGATGTGTGTGATTTGCTCGGTACTTTGAATGGATAAAACACCCGAAGTAGGATTGGGATATACACTTAGCTGTAAATGATCAATCTCATCAATGGATAAGCCAGCAATGCTGTATGGCGTCGAACTTAACGAACTACAGAAATCCACCGTCACGATTACAGTATAATCACCATTGTCTGTAGCCGTTATTGAACTATTTGTTGCCCCAAGAATGAGTTGACCATTGAGGTACCATTGATTTCCAAACGCTGCACTGGATGTTAAGACCTGCCCATTCGCTGTAATTGTTGGGGTAGGAGGCAATGCACTCACAAATACCTGAGTCGGACTTGACGTTGCTGCGCAATTAAATTGGTTGTAAACGGTAACATCGTAAACCCCAGCGTTCGTTACGGTAATTTGAGAAGATGTCGCACCAGTATTCCAGAGGTAAGCGTTTTCAGTTGATGAGGTAAGTACAACATCATCACCTTGGCAAAACGTTAATGATCCTGAGGCACTTATTGTAGGAGCCGCAGGCAATGGATTCACAACGACTTCGGTCGGTGTAGAGCTAGAAGCGCAATTGAATTGATTGTACACCGTCACATCATAAAAACCTGAATTATTTACGGTGATTTGAGAGGACGTCGAACCATCATTCCAGAGATATGCACTTTCGATGGATGAAGTAAGTACAACATCATCGCCTTGGCAAAATGTTAATGGTCCTGAGGCGCTTATTGTAGGAACGATTGGTAATGGATTTACGACAATATCAACAGTGTCCGTTATTTTGACACAACCCACCGAGTCCGTTACCGTTGCAGAATATGAGCCTGTATTGGTCACTGACAGACTAGAACCCAGATCTCCAGTGTTCCATAAATACGTGTCAGAGCCGGGCAGAGAAAGCTCGACTGTATCTCCTACACAAGCAGTTAAACTTCCTTGATTGACAGAGATTTGAGGGTTGGATCCGCTTCCACAGAAAATATTCGCAGCCCAACCGGGTCCATCATTAGAAACGGTAGAATTGAATCGAATGGTCATGGCTGTTCCAGATGCTGTTACTATGTTTGGATCAGGAGTGTAATGAACAAAATGTCCCAATAGTGGATCTGAAGTAGTCATTCCATCGTACACGTAAATCTCATCATACGTATACATCAACCACTGAGTGAAATCTAAGCCAATATGACAACCAGTATTCGATACCAATGTTAAGGTCTTATCTTGATTGTTTCGGTAATCCCAAAACTCACCGCCATCATCGTAAAATTGTCCACCGCAGGCAAAATATCGGATACCTGAACCCATCGTGTATTGTGCTACAGGTGGTTGTGTGCTGCACGAAATTTCTCCTTGCCAACCTTGAGCTGTTCCTGCTCCATCCGACTTAAAGTGAAAACTGAGTGATGCTCCAGGATGTCGAGAAACAATTGTTTCATGCTGATTGAAGCCAAGATAAACACCCAACAGATCCCCAGTAGCAATGGAACCATTATACACGAATAAGGTGTCTCCTGATCCGAGGCTAAAACGTGTTGGAAAGTCGACACTTAGATAATCGTTGGCGCTTAGGGGTGTGATTACAGTAACCATGTCTTCGTTATTTCCATAGTTGGAACTCGCTCCTCCGGAATCGAATATGACACCTTCGCACAAAGTATGGCTGGATAGTGTTTGCATATTGATAAGCGGGAGAGTTGGAATGCACGAAATGGCCGCTTGCCAGCCTGGAGCATAACTGAAT
>JBGCDF010000147.1:0-2805 GCA_045105095.1 Crocinitomicaceae bacterium
GTTAAGAGCGCAATGCCCTCTGGAGCTGTCAAAAAAGGACAGGTTGCTACGGCAGTAATAGTAAGAACAAAAAAAGAAGTACGTCGTCCAGACGGCTCTTATATCCGCTTCGATGATAACGCGTGCGTTATCTTGAATCAAGCAGGAGAAATGAGAGGTACACGTATTTTTGGACCAGTTGCTCGTGAGCTTCGTGATGCTGACTTTATGAAAGTAGTATCGTTGGCTCCTGAGGTACTTTAAAATAATTGAAGTTATGCAACAGAAATTACACATTAAAGTAGGAGACACTGTTAAAGTAATTAGCGGTGAAGCGAACGGTCAGGAAGGAAATGTCCTTTCAATTGACCGCAACAAAATGCGTGCAACGGTAGAAGGTGTGAACATCGTAAAGAAACACCAAAAGCCAAGTGCGTCAAATCCTGAAGGAGGTATCTTAGATGTAGAAGCAGGGATCCACTTATCAAACCTTATGGTTGTGGTAAATGGTGAAGCTTCACGTATCGGAAGAAAACCTAATAAGGACGGGAAAATAGTACGTTATTCTAAAAAATCCGGAGAGGAGATCAAATAATGGAATATACACCAAGACTTCGAGAAAAGTATAAGGGGGAAATCATTCCAGCCCTTACTGAGCAGTTCGGTTACACAACAGTAATGAAAGTGCCGAAATTGACTAAAATTATAATCAGCCAAGGTATCGGTGATGCCGTAGCAGACAAAAAGTTAATTGATCACGCAGTGGAAGATATTTCACGTATCGCTGGTCAAAAAGCAGTTGCTACGATATCTAAGAAAGATATCTCGAACTTCAAATTGAGAAAAGGAATGCCAGTAGGTACGAAGGTAACTCTTCGTGGAGATCGTATGTACGATTTCCTTGACCGTCTACTTGCAGTTGCCTTACCACGTACTCGTGATTTCCGAGGGATTAACCCAAAAGGATTCGACGGACGCGGTAACTTCAACTTCGGTGTTAAAGAACACATCATCTTCCCAGAGATTGATATCGATAAAGTAAATCGTATCATGGGGATGGATATTACGTTCGTAACAACAGCAGATAGTGATGAAGAAGGTAAAGCATTGTTAGATGCATTTGGTTTCCCATTTCAAAAAAAATAAACGATGGCAAAAGAATCAATGAAAGCGCGTGAGCGCAAAAGAGCAGCAATGGCAGCTCGTTACGCTGACAAGCGTGCTGAGTTAACGGCAATCTTGAAATCATCAGATGACTCTGAGGAAATGCAAGAGAAAAAGTGGGAAGCAATGATTGCATTGCAAAAAATGCCTGCTAACTCTGCGAAAGTTCGTGGTCACAACCGTTGTGGTTTGACAGGACGTCCTCGTGGGTACATGCGCCAATTCGGAATCTCTCGTGTGACATTCCGTGAAATGGCCTTGTCTGGTAAGATCCCGGGTGTTAAAAAGGCGAGCTGGTAGTAGTTCAAAGGATTTAAAAGAACAAAAAGATGAGGGCAATTAGTCTTTCATCTTTTGTCTTTATATCTTTGCACTCCAAAAAAAGTATAAACTGGTTTCAGGTTTGGTCCAAAATCAAACAGAATTGGCCGAAAACCGTTACCGCAAATAAACAATAATGAATACAGATCCAATAGCAGATTATCTGACTCGAATCAGAAATGCGAGCGCTGCAAGAAAGAAAATGGTAGAGATCCCAGGTTCTAACATGAAGCGTGAAATGACGAAAATCTTGTTTGATCAAGGTTACATCAGAGATTTCAAATTCGAAGAGGATAACAAACAAGGAATCATTAGAATCGCTTTGAAATACAATCCTTCAACGAAGGTGCCTGCAATTACAAAATTGCAACGTATTTCAACACCAGGACTTAGAACATATGCTAGCTCAACACAGATGCCACGTGTATTGAATGGTCTTGGAATTGCCATTGTGTCAACATCGAAAGGTGTGATCACAAACAAAGAAGCGAAAAGAGAAAACGTAGGCGGAGAAGTTATCTGCTACGTACATTAATTTTTTAAGTCAATAAGAAATGTCAAGGATAGGTAAATCCCCAGTAACAATCCCGAGTGGAGTAGAAGTGAAAGTTGACAGTAACGTAGTTACAGTGAAGGGCTCAAAAGGTGAATTGACGCAAGAAATGGATTCTTGTGTGTCAATGAGCATTGAGGACGGAACAATAACTTTCACCCGCGAATCAGATACACCTGATCACAGAGCAAAACATGGTCTTTACAGAGCATTAGTTGCCAATATGATTGTTGGAGTTTCAGAAGGGTACAAGAAGGAATTAGAAGTGGTAGGAGTTGGATACCGTGCATCAGTATCTGGTCAAAGACTAGAGCTAGCATTAGGTTATTCACACCCAGTTATCATCGAATTTCCTTCAGAAATTAAGGTATCAGCAGTTTCCGAAAAAGGAAAGGCACCAATCGTAACGTTAGAATCACACGATAAGCAATTGGTAGGTCAGGCTGCAGCCAAAATTCGTTCCCTTAGAAAACCAGAACCATACAAAGGAAAAGGTATTCGTTACATCGATGAGTATGTTGTCCGTAAGGCTGGTAAAGCTGCTGCAAAATAGTAAGTAACTAAGAAATTTCTCAATTCATAAATAATGAAACCTACGAAACATGAACAACGGCTCAAACGTGGTCACCGTGTCCGTCAGCAGATTGGTGCTGGAACTGCTGCTAAACCACGCTTTGTTGTCTTCCGGAGTAACACTGCTGTCTCGGCTCAGATCATCAATGATATTGATGGTAAGACTCTCGTTGCGGCAAGCTCACAAAAAGTAAAGGTGGGAAGCAATATTGATG
>JBGCDF010000148.1:0-19706 GCA_045105095.1 Crocinitomicaceae bacterium
ACTTCTCCGTCAACTCCTGACGCAGCTAGTGTGAATCGATTCGAATAGGCGCATGCTGTGGTGGACGAATTCATTCAATCCCAACCTCCCAAGTCCAAGGATTGATTTAGTTTTCTAAATCGATCGTAATGAAGCCAAAGGCGCTGTTCAAAGATCCAGAATTACAAGAGCAAATCGATGAGAAAGGGTTTGTGACTTTGCCGTTTATCGGTGAAAGTGAATTGGAAGAATTGCGTTCTTTTTACAATGAGATGCATCCTGATGGTGCACCTGGAAAGATTGATGGAATCCACATGACAACGTGGTGTGAAGACCATGACTATAAGATGAAAGTCGCCAATCGTTTGAGTGAAATTTATCGAAAGCCATCTGAAGCTGTTTTCAAGAATTATCGAAGGCTGAACAATGTGTTTATTGTGAAAGATACTGGTGAAACACCGTTCAAGGTACACCAAGATTGGAATGTAGTTGATGAAAAAGAAAACTTCGCCATCAATGTTTGGATTCCTTTACATGATATTACGATGAACGAAGGTGGATTGTGGGTTGTTGAAGGCAGTCACAAAATTGATCGTCACGTTCGCGGATCTGCCTATTTATTTCCGAACTATTCTCCTTTCAATGATGAATTAGAAAAAGCTGCTAAATCTGTCAGTTTGAAAGCTGGGGAGGCCATTATTTTTTATGTGAATATTATTCATGGTTCTCCTTCAAATTATGGCGAAACAGAACGAATAGCAACCTGTTTTTCGGTTATTCCTAAAAATGTTCCGCTCAATATTTATTTCCAAAAAGAGGCTGGTGATCCATTGGAAATCCATGCACCGAATGATGATTTTGTTTATCATTACAAACATCTTCGAACAGAAACATTTGAACGAGCTCCAACTGAAAATCCTGTTTCAACTTTAGATAGTTTTGTGAATCACCCGATTGATCGATCTGAACTTCTTCCCTTCCTTGCAGCGCCTGTAAGAAAGAAAACACGTTGGTGGCAATTTGGAACAAAAAAAGAACTGTAGTCTAGAACAAGTTGAACTTTATGAAATTATTCAAACACTTTAAATCACTATTTGGGACGTCAGAGAATCAATTTCAAATTATTGATGCAACTATTAACGCATTGCCCGATGTCAATTTTCAACAGATTCAAGACCGAGAGAAAGATGGTTTAATTGTTCGAAATTTTATTTCTCCTGAAGACTGCAAGCTGCTCGTTGAAAATTTGGAAAAAGAAAATGAAAACTTTAATTCTCCTCAACATCCGATTTTCCCAAGTTCATTTGCTCAAATTGATAGGGACAGTAAAGATTTCAAGGCCGAAATGGAATCCTATTTTAGCAAATCACTCTCGTTTGTAGACTCTTTTTCCGAAAAATATGGATTTAACATAATAGATAAAGTAACAGGAATTTTCAGTCACTTAAACCCAAGTATTACTCCCGACACACCTCTCGGTTTCGATGGAAAAGGATGTTATATTCCTGGAACCTTCAGAATCCAACATCCAGAAAAAGTTAGTATCAATCTTCATTGTGGAAATCAATTCATACACTTATTTCCAAAATACTATGAGCACCTATCCAGTACAGTTGATGTAATGGATCAACTGAGTTATTTTATCATGTTACAGGAACCAGATGAAGGTGGTAGGTTAATCTTGTATGACGTTTCGTGGAGCGAAGCACAAGATTGTAATTCAGGTACAAATTCAATTATTACGCGTGATGGTAAGACAATTCCATTGGACGTATCTAAGTCGATCCAATCATCAAAACTAGACATTCGAACTGGTGATTTACTGGTTTTTTCGGGAGGAAAGATATGGCACGCTGTTGAGCAAGTAACAGGAAACACGAAACGAATTACGTACGGTGGTTTTGTTGCTTTTGGAAAAGGTAATAATACTTCCAATTTCTATTTGTGGTCCTAAACTAATTACACTGATGAATTGTTTAATTAATTCTAACACCCCAGTTTAGTTTTGGACGAACAATACTTCCCATACCTCTAGTTTCATCTGAATCATCAAGAAAAACTCTGAATTTAGCTATTGACTCAACATCCTTTACGAGCTCTCGATTCACGCACATCATCACTCCTATTCGATAGACGCCTGAGCTTAATAAATCCGAAGGAATCGTTACATCAATTTCATATTTCCCTTGCTTCATATCTTGTATTTGATAATCATTCCGAAATGCGTATGAATCAATTAGCACCCGCAACCCATTCATATTAACAAGGTAAAGCACGACATCCAATGATCCTTCATCAACCAATTTGGTACACTTAAATCGAAAATTAACTTCACTGGAGCAGGTCAATACTTCAGCATTTTCCAAGTTCATAATTTCAATCGAATCAATTGTAAATTGCTCTATGATTAGCGGAAAATCTCCCAACAACTTGAAATTTTCCTCCTTAGAGCTAACATTAATTGAAGATCGAATTTTAGCGCCTTCATTCTGCTCAATCATCTCATAATACTGATTGACAATATCTAAGGGATTTCCTTTGGACAAGATCTTCCCATCATCCAATAAAATGCACTGATCACATTGCTCCACGATCAGTTCCAAGTGATGACTCACTAAAATGATGGCCGTCCCGCGCGCTTTCAATTCTTTGATTTTCGAATAGCATTTACGTTTAAAGTCTGTATCGCCAACGGCAATAACCTCGTCGAGTAATAAAATGGAGATTTTCGCATGAAACGCAATGGAAAATGCCAAGCGCAGGTACATGCCACTTGAATAATGTTTGACGGGCATTTGCATGAAATCGTGCAATCCCGAAAAATCAACAATTTGATCGTATAATTCTTTAATTTCTTTTTTGGAATAACCAAGTAGCAATGCACTCAGAAAGATATTTTCTTCTCCAGATAAATCGGCGTGAAATCCAGTTCCGATATCAATAATTGAAGTCAATTGCCCTTCGTAAGAAATTTCTCCAGAACTTGGCGCCGTAATTTGACTGAGCACTTTTAGTAGGGTGCTTTTTCCCGCCCCATTTCTGCCAATCACGCCCAGTACTTCGCCTTTGTTCAGGTCGAAGGAAACATCATTGAGCGCCAACAGCGGTTTCCCATCTTTATGGAATTCCTTCGTCAACGAATCAATGGTCATTACGGATTGGTGCTCTTCCATTATAGTTCTTCTTGTTTTCGGTTGTGCATTTGCATGTAGAACAAATTCTGTAAAAAATAACGGCTATTTCCATATTCGAGCGCGTTCCAGGGTTTGATGCACGTAATCTCGAAAAAATCTACAGGAAAAACGTACTCTTGAAGATTCTCGATTTTGTTAATTCCCGTCAATTCCTGAAAATCATTTGAAATTGTCAAGTTTTCAAAATCTTCTAACGGAAGATCAATTGTTTTGACACTTGAAAGTATGTATCCTTTTCTTCTTATGAACTGTAAGATTTTGTAGAGGTCTGCAACGTTGTACCGATACGCATCATTTATATTCTTCACTTCACTCTTAATATCATCAGACAATGATTCAATCGCCGCTTCTTTGATAAACAAATCCTTGATGTATAGTTTTCCTCCAGGTTTCAGCATTCCCCAAGCAGAATTGATCACTTGCTCGTGATCTGTAGCATGTCCAAATGATTCTAAAAAGTAGACTGCATCAAAACTATCTGATTCAAAATATTTCTCCAATTGGTGATAATCTCCATGAGTCACATTCACCTTTCCCTCTAAGCCGTCATCGGCAATGTACTTTCGAGATTTTTCAACTTGGTCTTCAGATATGGTGATTGCCTCCACCTGCACTCCAGCATGTTTGGCAAAGTAACGCGCAGGTCCACAGACACCACATCCAGCATCCAAAACTCGTTGACCTTCCTCAAAACCGATTGTGTCAATTTGATAATCGAGCAATTTCTTTACATCCGTTGTTCGAAAGGCTTGAATTACCTCACCATATACCTTCAGAAAATTATCCGTTTGATCATTGTAAAAATTCCCAACATCTCTAGCTGAATGATCCGTTTTGGATTGAATGATAGCCATTTGTTCCCTACTTCTTTTACCTAGAAGAAGGATAATCAAAGCAAAGCATGTAATTGCTAAGACAAGGATTAAAATGATTGATATTGTTGAACTCATTGTTTGTTTTTAGCGGCTAAATATTCGTTGGAAAAATCCCTTTTTTGGTTCTTCTTCTTTCACTTTTCCAAGATAGATTTCCTCAAATTCATCTTGTGACAATAATTTATTCGGGTGTTCTAAGGAACGGGTCAGTATTAAGCCAGCTGGGCCAGCATCTCGATCTTGTTCGAAGAAAAATGTTGGGTACGAAGCATACTCCTCAACTTTTTCTCCTACCTGATGATAATATTTCATTTCCGCGTTCTGAGGAAGCGCTCCCATAACCAAAGCTAAACGCAGTTGATCTGTTTGATTTTCCGGCGATGAATGCCATAGAGCGTGGTCATACATTACCCCTTGACCTTTCTTCATATTCAGCGAAAACATGTGCTGGTCAACTTCGTTTGAAATCTGACACAAAACTGGTGCTACGTTCGGGCCTCGAAATGTTGTTTGTTTATTGTGACTCTGGGATAACAATCTCATTGCTCCATTCTCTTCATCCACATCCACCAAGGGGATCCAAAGATTGTATGATCTGGCTTGGGATTCATCCACTAAATTCCAATCTTGATGAAGTGGTAAAATTCCTTTCTGACCAGGAGATTTTGATATAAAAGCTCCTCCCAGTAAATTGAGATTCTCAAACTTTGCTTCAATTATATTTAGTAAAAGATCATGCAATTTATCACTGATTTCTTTCCTTTTTGATTTGTCATCAAGGTGAGTTGTTGCATAAAATCCTTCAGGTTGTTTTTCATGGTATGAATGGAACAATTCCGTCAACTCTACAATGGTTTTCTCATCTAATAGATCAAAAACAGCGTAGCCGTCTGTTTTCAATTGTTCAGATTTCTCTTCATCAAGAAACTTCAAATAGTTCATGATCTACTAAAAATTCGTTGTAAAAAGGATGGCTTTCGTTGTGGAGTTGATTTTCCAAGGTGCTTGTTTAGTTCACCCTCTGACATCTTCGGTATAGTATAATCAAAGTGTCTAACGCTTTCGCCCATGAGAGGTCTTTTGTGAATTGCCTCCATGAAATTCTCAAACCGAAGAAGGAAATCATCCTTTTGTGAAAATTCCTCAATTTGGTTTCTAGCTTTATCCCAATAATGAAATTTCAGTTGAGCCTTGTTGCTAATCAATGAAGCCGTTATAGCGGGACGAATTTCATCCGTCATATTTGGCTTAGAATAATGAATGGTCGCTTGATTTAAAACAATTACCTCTCCTAATTTTGCTTCAACAACTGTTAATTTAGGTAAGATTTTATACTGATGTCCATCAAATGACATAGGTAATGTTGGTGCGCGTAAGGCCGAATTCCAACGATGACTTCCCTTCATTAACTCAAGCGTTCCATTCTCTTCATTTGTTTCAGTTAGTGGAATCCAAACGTTCACAGCATAGAATTTGCTTTCATCCACAATCGTCCAATCTTGATGCATTGGCATTTCACTGTGAGGACCAACTCCTTTGATTAAATAAGCCGCACCAATTAAACGATAATTGGCAAAGCGCTCAGCTATTTTGGATTGAATAGTTGCTTTAATTCGATCACTGATTTCAGTTTTCAGATCAAAATCATCCAAATAGCTCGATGAAAAGAAGACCGATCCTTTTTCTGGAAAGTAATGCTCCCGCATAGATGCTAGCTCTTCAATTTCTGATTGATCGAGCAAGGAAATTTTCACAAACCCGTCCTCATCGAATTGGCGTTGTATTTCTGCATCTTTAAATATTCCTTCTTTCATCTGAACTTATTTTGCGAATATTCGCGACCACCATGATTTCTTTTCGGGTGACGTCATTTCAACTTCTTCTTTTGGAATTTTGACGTTTAACTCTCTCTCCACTTGATCCACCGTTAATTTCGGGAATTCATAGGGAAATAAGCCTAAACTCTTTCCAATAGTTGGTCGATTAAAAATGTTATGCCCAAAGTTTTCAAATTTAGCGAGGAAATCGTCCTCCTGTTCGAACATTTCAATATTGTTTCCATGGTTTTCTTTGTCCCAGTAACAAATCTTTATTTTAGCATCTGCATGTGCGACAAAGGTATTGATTGTTGGTCGCTCTAGATCAGACAGGTTCGGCGGCGAATTGTGTATGATACTTTGATCAAAAATAATGGCCTCACCCGCTTTCAAATAACAAGGCTGCATTAAGCTTCTCACCTCATCTTTGACATTATCATAAATATCAGGAATAGATGAACCTCGATACGTTTTGTAAAAACGATGACTTTTTGGCAAAACTTCAATGGCACCATTGGTTTCATTCAAATCAATCATTGGACACCAAATATTGATACCTGAGAAGTAATCCTCATCAACCAAAGTCATATCTTGATGCATAATCAATCTACTCTTTTCTCCAGGTGCTTTCACTATAAAACTCGAAAATAAAATCGTGAAATCGTGAAATAGTTCATTGATTTCTTTTGAACAGACTTCCCGAATGGATCTATTTACTAATTCTCTGTGCTCGATATTGTTGGCAAAGGTTGTAGAGAAAAATCCCTCCACTCCGTCAGGATAGCATTTCTTATATACCGCAAAGAGCTCATCAATTTGAGCTTGACCAATAAATGGAACAATGACGTATCCATTCTCATGGAACTCTTGTTGTAGGTTCGGATCGGAAAAAATTCCACGCTTTTCTGAAAAATCAATCAGGCTCATATTAATTCATATTCGGTTTACCTCTGAATCTCCAAACAATTTCTCGAACGATATTTCCAAAGGAATACTTCTGAAAAAATGTTCTATCATCTTTCCATTTCTTCTGCTCTTGATCGCTTTCTGCTAGCTCGTCATGCTCTTTTGCATCGGATTGCTTCTCGCCATCAACTGAATAGTTAAACAGCTTCGCCAAACGTTCCATAAATGGGCGATTGTATTCCACACCTTCCAATTCCTGAACCTTTGCTTCCATCTCGTCCTTGGCCAAATCTGGAACTACTCGATCAATCTCACCAACTTTATTCAATCCCTTCGACCCGCTCAGGGCAGCACCTTCTGGTGAATTCCCTGAATCAAATAAATCAGAAAGTCGTTTGTTGTTGAACCAAGTAAAGAAGCTTTGATCTACGTCATACTCTTCCAATTTTCCAGAAGATGGATTTTGATAGAAGTGCTTCAGTTTCGCTTCGCTTTGCGTAATTCCAATTCCCACTGCAATTCTGGCCTGATCTGATAAATTTGGTGGCGAAGCATGAATCAAACGATTGTCAAAAATGAGACTTTCTCCAGCGTTCATTTCGATTACTTCCACGAATGGAAATAAGGTAAAAATGTGATCCGCCAGCGGTGACTTCGATTGCGGCGAAGGTGAAGATCGCTTGTGATTAAATATTTTGTGGCTTCCTGGAATCACTCCAAGTGCACCATTTTGCTCAGAAACATCAACCAATGCTGTCCAAACCGTAGCCGAACAGAATTCATTTTCATCAACAAATGTCCAATCTTGATGTGGAGGAACAATGTTTTTCAAACCAGGTTCCTTGATCACATAGCTCGCTGTGAAAACCTGACAATCATCCAATAATTCCGTCATCCTCGGAACCAATATCTCTTTAATTCTCCCTCCTACTTCCTTCACTAAATCCTCATCCTGATTGTCTAAACTGATGTGAAATCCCGCTTCGACCTTATTGTCGAACTCTTGGTTTGCATAATAATCCCGTAGAATTTTCACTTCCTCTTTTTCAAGCATTGGAAGCTTTACAAAGCCATTTCGTTCAAATTGCTTCTGTAGTTCATCATTTTTAAAGATGTTTCGTTCCATAGGAGTTTAAAAGCAGCATTTACAGGAAGTCAACTAGGTTTCGTTCCATATTTTTAAATATACGAATTCCCAAAATCAGAAGGAAGAAAACGGGAATAAATGAAATGCAATACATCCATTCGAATGGTAGGTCGAACAGCATGGATCTCAGAAAATCAATAGCTGTGGCAATAGGGTTTACGTAGTAAATGTAATCTCTGAAGGCTTCAGGAATCAATGTCGTTGGATAAAAAACTGGAGTGATCCAAATTCCGAAATTCGCAACGTACGGAATGAAATGCTGTAAATCTCGCTTTTTGATCGTTAGAATATTTAACCAAATCGCAACGCAACTTCCAACGAGAACTGTCATGAGTATCGCAACTGGAAGAAACACAATTTTGGGCGAAAAATCCAATCCTAAGATCAACATAATTATGATCAAAAGAGAGAAGGCCACAAAGAATTCGATGGTGGCAACGAGCACTTTGGAAATTGGCAATAATATCTTTGGGAAATACACTTTCCGAATTAGTTCCTGCGAATTGAGCAATGCGGTTCCTGCGCTATTGATGATATTCGTGAAGAAGTACCAAATTGTCATTCCGCTAAATGCGAATGCGGCATAGGGAACATTTCCTGTTTCCAATTGGACTAATTGATCAAAGAAAATCGTAAAAATTGCCAGGGCAATTAAGGGTTGGATGATCATCCACAGCAGTCCTAACTTCGTTTGAACGAAGCGAGCTTTCAAATCCCGCTTGGCGAAAGAAACGATCAATTGTCGGTACTCGAAAATACTTCGAAGGTATTCTCCAAAACTCGCTGCTTTATTATTTATGACCGTTCTTCCCATTATTTCTGCGAAAACATTTTTCGATGAACCTGTCTGCCTCCAATCATACGTGGCGGTAGTTTGACTACCTTAGGTTCCTTTGTATAATCATGCGTATAAAAATCGTAATAAATCACATATGGGATCTTAAAAATCCATCGGTAAGCAGCTCTAAAAATGGGTACATCCAAAAAAAAGAACGGACCAAAACACCATTTGGCAAGATATCGGAAAGGTAGGCCAATCTTCGCTCCAAATGACAATCGTTTCTGCTCACGTTTCACAATCTGACGCGCCTCTTCCAAATAGGTCTTCTTCCCTACTTTTGAACGCTGTCCTTCCTTTCGGTGTCTGAATCCTGATAATTCCAGGGTTGTTGTATGTAATTTCTCGAAACGGAAGAAACGTGCCCACAATTCCATATCACCGGCAAGGTCGTACTTGAAATCGAGTGTCCCTCCAGCCTTTTCCCACAACTCACGGGTCCAAAAAGACGATTCCTGCTGAATAAATTGGAAGTCATTCGTTAAATATCGATGCTTCGACCAACGACTCCAAGGCAAGGTGATTTGTCCTACAAGAGCCCCATCTTCTGTGTATTCGCGTGCCAAGCCCATCAACCAATTGATAGAGTACTTCTCAACTATTTCTGCCACCTTGAAGAGTGAACGCGGTAAATATTTATCGTCTGAATTGAGCCAGGCCATGATCTCGCCAGTCGATTTTTCAAATCCCTTTTGAATGGCTTGATATTGCCCCTCATCGGGTTCGCTTACCCAATATGCAAAATGATCTTTGTACCGTTCAATAATCTCTAAACTGTTGTCGGTACTACCGCCATCAATAAGGATATATTCCAAATTTGGATACTCTTGTTCAATGACTGATTTAATGGTATCCTCAAGAAACTCACCGTTGTTGTAGTTAACAGTGACTATTGATATTTTGGGGTAGTTATTCACTTCGTAGAGTTGGGTTCTAAGTTACGATTTATTCGGATTGTTGGATTGATTGATCGTTGGATTTTTGAATGACTTCCAACTGGCGGTTTAGTATTGCTTGTGTTTATTCGTAGATTTGGAATTCGATAATTGATTCATTGAGGAAAATCGCTCATATAATTAACCCATTTAACGCAAGTCCTACTTCGGATTTGTACACGGCTCAGCCGATTACTTTTGAGTCGATGCGAAGGGCGAAAGAACGCGCAAAAGATGTCGCGGAGATTGAGTTATGGAGCGCTCAGTATGCAGAAGATCGAAATATGATTCCCGAAGGATTCCTCGCTACCAAAGACCTTGATCGTTCTGTACTCGATTTGGGATCATTCGAAAAGCAACTGAAGCTTCCGTTGATTGGTGACATCGTTCAGCGTTTATATGATGAAAGTGACGCTGAGTATATGATTTATACCAATGTCGATATCGGCGTTTATCCAACTTTCTACCAAGAAGTACATCGCTTTATTGATGAGGGGTTAGATGCATTTATTATCAATCGACGGAGACTAGAAGACCACTTTACGAAGGTTGAACAGTTGGATGAAATTTACAACGAGCTAGGAAAGAAACACCCAGGGTTCGATTGCTTTGTTTTTCATCGGGATTTGTTCAAAAACTTTGAGTTCGCTGATGTGTGCATCGGTGTACCTTTTATCGGAATCACGTTTGCTCAAAATATCTTCGCCTTATCAAAAAACTATCGTCTGCTTGAAGAAGAGGTTTTGACTTTTCACATCGGAATGGAGATTTTCAAAGGTCGCGCTGCTCGCGATTATTTTCGATACAACAGAAAGGAATTTTGGAAGGCGATGAATTCATCATTAAAGCCTCACTTGTCATCTAAGAAATGGCCGTACGCAGATCGTTTTTTACCGATACGGTTGGTGAAATGGGGATTACAACCAAGTTTACCCATCCGTTTAGGCTTGAAATTAGAGTGGAAACGATTCTTTGGTCAATAAAAAACTCTGGATAATTCAATGATTACCCAGAGTTAGCGTTCGTTTTATTTCGTTCTAAAGATCTTCGAAAGTTTCACCGTATTCCGCTTTTTTTGGTCCTAAATCACCAACAGCGATTCGAATCAAATCAATGAGCCATAAGAGCCCAAACAGCCCTAATGTCAGTAGCATTAATACTCCGACACCCGTGTATCCTAAATAAAATCTATGTACACCCAGAACGCCTACGAAAATTACAAGCAGTAATGCAATCATTTGACTTTTCCCTGATGAAGCTGCGGAAGATTTACTATTCTTCTTACTCGTCTTCTTTGCCGATTGATTCACTGACTTTTCAACCGCTGAAGGCTCCGTAGACGATTCAAGGGAACTTGAAGAGCCTGAGAATTCTCTTCTTGTTGTTTCCTCTTCTATTCTCTCTCCAAGGCCTACAACATCGGTTGGCACTTCAAAATCTGAAATCATTTGTTGTTCGTCAGACTCAGAAGTAACAACAGAAATAGGTCTTAGTTCAAGTGTTTCGTGTGAGCTCGCTTCTTCGTTAAGTTCATTTACAGCTAGCTCTTGTTCTTCGCTCGCTTTCACTTTACTCTTATCCGCTTTGTATTTTTTGGACCACTGCACGTGAAACCCTTTGTTGTGTAGTCTTCGTTCTACGGTACAAGACCCAAGAAAGATAACAATGAGCGCAAGTAAAAAGACAGTATTCGTTTTTTTCATGATGGTGGTTTTAATGAATGATTAACTAATTTTTAATGCTCCGATCAAAACAAATCACGTGCCAGAATTAAGAACTTTTTAACAAATCATGAATCAATAGTAAACTCGATACAATCTATATCGGAACCGATATGTTTTTATTAGAATATGGAGATTTACGTGAATTTTAGTTTCGTTTATGTAATAAAAACGTGCAAGTAATATCGATATATTTCGATATTCCAATATTTAGATATATGATTGAGATAACTAACGCTATCTAAAATAAGAACTCTCAGCCTTCGTCAATTCTGTCTTTGGTTCACCATTGCAGTACTTTTCTAAAACAATCGTAAACTTAGTGCGCGCCTCGGTGTATGGACTCCGATATACTTCCATATTGACTTTATCTTCCTTCTCCGATTGCACTTTATACCCTAACTGCTGATTGAAATCAATGGCATTTTCGTTATCACTGCGAACTGTTGCTTTCAAGGCTTTGAATCGGAATTCATAAAAGAAAGCATCCATCATCGTAAAGATTGCCTGCATCGCAAGTGGCGAATTTCGATAATTCTGATCACCAATAAATACACCCGCTTCACCTTTACGGTTCCACCAATCAATGTTCTTCACGTTGATTACACCGATTTTTTTGCCATCACTGACAATCATGAGGTAAACATCGCTTTCGTTCAGAGAATCGAACCATTCCTTTTGACCTTCTTTAGTAATTTCCTCCTGAATAAACATATAATCGGAAACCTCGGGTTGATTTCTCCAGGTGCGGACCATTTCGAGATCGGAATCCGTCATACTTATCAATTCTATGCCGTAGTTCGAAATATGCATCAGACTTTCACCTTGATTGCGTAATTCGGTTTCTTCACGCGTGAGGAATAAATCCGATTAATGTATACCCCGAAAACGGCAATACTTGCTGCAATGATCGTCATGGCTGCTAAGACAGCTATCATGAAGACATCAATTGCTCCACCAGATTCCAGTTGGAAGTACACATAGTAAATGGTCATCCCAATAATTGACGCAGCCGTCAGCACACACAACATAACCATAATCTTCAATGGGACGCTTGTGTAGTAAATAATCAAGCGGAAGGATAAAAGCATGAGTTTCCACAAGGAATAACCAGACTTCCCTTCATTTCTTGGATTGTGGCTCACTTCGACGAATTGGGCGTTTAATGTGTACCAACCGATCACTTGATTGATGAACAAATGATCTTGAGAATGAAATCGAATTCGGTCTACAATGTGCTCTTCAAGTAACCTGAAAGAAGAACCAACAGACGCACCTCCTTGACTTTTACTGAATAAGCGTTTGACAAATTTCGAACCGACTCTTCTCAACCAAGACGACTTTACCTCTGGATATTTGCCGTACACAACGTCTGCACCCGTTTCATTCTGATATTCAACGAGTGTTTTGATATCGGCTGGATCGGTCTGCAAATCATCATCGATCGTGATTACTTTTTTTCCCCTCGCTTCATCAATTCCACAAAGAGTTGCTCCGTTCTGGCCAAAATTTCGTGAAAGACGGACACACGTAATGACATTAGTATGCAGTTGCTTCAAACGCAATAGTTCCTTCCATGAATCTTCCTCTCCCGAATCTTCCACGAAAACAACTTCAAAAGAAGCTTTCATCTCAGCCATTACTGATTGAATTCCATTGAATAGTGGTTCGAGCGTTTGCACGCTTCGATACACAGGGACGACTATGGAAAAATCAGTCTTGCTCATTCATATTTCGATTAAGTCCGGGCATACACAATTCGAAAAAGTTACGATTCCTGATCCCCAAGATAGACCAACGCCAAAACCAGATAACAAACAGGTTTTTTGACCTTTACTCAGAGCACTTTTTAGAGCGCTAACAATGGTCAATGGTATCGTGGCACAACTCGTGTTTCCGAACTCACCCAGACTGTAAGGTACTTTTTCTGCAGGAATTTTTAACTTTCTTCGGATAGATTCATTCATCAGGAGGTTTGCCTGATGAAAAATGAAGTGGTCAATTTGGTCGATTCCAGTTTGATTTTCTTCTAAAACTGACTTGACATTCGGCACTACTTCTTTGAGTCCAAAATGAAAGACCTGATGTCCATTCATCGTCATGGCCTCTCCCCTTTTTTGTTCAATTGCCTGATACCCTTTACCGTCTGTTTGGAGATTAAAAATCGCCTCTGCAGCATCTTCATTAAATTCTAATGCTGTTGCTGTCCCCGCATCCGAAAAGATCGGGACGGTCGATTGATCATTCTCATCAAGAAGATGTGTAATCGTATCACCGACTAGCAGTAAACCTTTTTTCAAATTCGAAGCCGACATCAAACTCATAATTGTCGACAGACCATAAACATATCCCGCACAGCCCTGATTTAAATCCATTGCCATGCATGACTTTGAGAGGCCTAATTTTTCTTGCATCAGCATGCTTGAGCCGGGAATAGGTTGATCTGGCGTTTGAGAGACAAAAATCAAAATCTCAATTTCATCACGATCCCATTTGAGCTCATTCAATAATTTTTCCGCTGAGGCAAAACACATATCCGAAGCAGACACACCTTTTGAGGCGATTCGTCGAGAATCAATTCCAATAGTTTGAACCAACAAATCAATCGACTCTTGAGACATATTCGCCAACTCCCTATTCGATTCGAGATTCTTGGGAATTGTTGCCGAAATACCAGCGATTCTTACATTTTGTGTCCGAATAAACGCCATCAGTCTTCTACTTTTTGAAGCACTTTTTGATGAAGATCCTGTAACGAAGCAACTTTGAGGTCTTCATGCTCCAACAGTACGTCGTAATGTTCATCAATAACGACTACCACATTCATGCGTTGAATGGACGTCCACTCATCAATCTTATCATACACCGAAGCAAAAGATCCTGTGAAAATTTCTTTGATTATCTCCTCAAAAAAGTCAAACGTTCTATCCATAAACATAAAAATCTCCCAGTATGTAGTGCGGATGGGAGTAACTCAAAGATACTATTTATAGCAAATCTTGCGGCAGAAAAACATGATACGCTATTGACCTGTTCCTCCAGGCAGTTACAGATATTCGTGATTATTGCTAATTTCTCTTACTTTTAATCCTCACTAAGCAACCAAGAATATCTCTGTGATACCATTTAACAAACCATTTCTAACAGGAAAAGAAAGTCAGCTGATTGAAGAAGCCATGTCACTCGGTAGACTTGCTGGAAATGGTTCGTTTACACATAAATGTCATGAGAAACTATCGACCGAATATGGATTGAAGAATTGCTTTTTGACATCTAGCGCGACTGCCGCTCTGGAAATGGCTGCACTATTGGTTGATCTCCAACCAGGTCATGAAGTAATTCTTCCCTCATTCACATTTGTATCGACAGCAACTCCTTTCGCTTTAAGACGGGCTAAGTTGATTTTTGCGGATAGCCAAGGTGAGCACCCAAATGTTTCCTTGAGCGAATTGAAACGTCTCATTACGGATAAAACCAAAGTGATTGTTACCATGCACTATGCTGGGATGGCATGCGAGATGGACGAAATCATGAAGCTTGCTGATGATCATGGAATCATTGTGATCGAGGATGCAGCCCACTGCATCGGTGCACGTTACAAGGACAGAACGCTAGGAACAATAGGACATTTGGCAGCCTTTTCTTTTCACGAAACAAAGAACATCAGTTCAGGACAAGGAGGTTTGTTGGTTGTAAACGATGCTAACTTCCAAGATCGTGCTGAAATGGTTTGGGATCGAGGCACAAACAGAAAAGACTTTAACCTTGGAAAAGTTGACTCCTATTCTTGGTACGATCACGGTTCCAATTTTTACCCATCTGAGATTACTGCTGCATTTCTCTTAGCTCAATTGGAGGAACGAGCATTCATTGAAGAATCTCGGAAGCGCATTTGGGACTCCTATTTTGAAGGACTGAAAGTTCTTAGCTCTCAAGGATTCAGACTTCCGAACATCGCGGATTACCAGACAAATAACCATCATATTTTTTACCTCATCTGCCCTTCAAAAGAACAGCGTGATGGTTTAATTGAATATTTGCGCGCGCGCGAAATTTTAGCTGTTTTCCATTATTCACCTTTACATTCAAGCGCGTTTATGCAATCGAAAGCGAGCGAAATTGCTGAGTTGCCAAATGCTGATTTCTTCTCGGATCATTTAGTTCGTCTTCCTTTGTTTGTTGAGTTGAAGATGGAAGAAGTGAAAAAAATTATCGGGGCTGTTTTGGACTTCAACTCCCTTCAGTCTACATAATTTCACGAAAGAAGACTATACAGTGTAGACCAGCGTGTACGCTTCGGTTTGCTCATGACCGAGTTTGATTTTTTGATCCTGATGAATCGCTCCCGCCTGATTTCCGTCGATCGTTGTTATTTGAATGTCATTTTTCATTGAATTGATCTTCCCACGAAGCAGCTTAACGACAGATTCTTTGATTCCCCAGCAAATTGCCAGTTGTTTGCTCGAGGGTTGAAGTTGTTCAATTTCGATATCTGTTAAAAAATACTTCTTCGACTTTTCCATTCGACTAGACGGAATTTCTATATCAATTCCGATCTGTTGTTTTTCTGATAGGTAGACAGTAAACCATTCTTCCGAGTGCGAAATCGAGATGCAGGTATCTGGACGATTTTTCAGAAATGGAGCTCCGTTTGGTTCATGATCAAGCTGAGCTTCTCCCAAAATTGCTTTCAGCATTGCACGAAGGAATGCCGCTTCATAATGTTGTCTTGACTCGCTGTCGGATTTAACGAAGCCATTAGTTATCGCATTCGCTGTCCAAATTTCTCCTTGGCTTGTCTCAATATGTTGATGGAATTCCACTTGTATAAAAGTAGCATGAATTGATATATACCGAAAATCTAGAAAAAAATCCCTAATATTAATCCATGTCTGCGATCCCGCTCATTCTTCCTGATCCCTACGATTATCCTACGTGGATTGTGGCTTCGCTCATTTTTTGTCCGATCGTGATTGGTATGGGAGTATATTTCTATTTCACGAGACACAGACGTTTATGGAGGAAAGGGATTTACCCGCCCAAGCTTAAGTTCTCTCAGGATAATTTGTTAGAAGCCTACCTGTCGTTAAGTGCTCGAATGCTTAGGAATGATAAAGGAAAGCGTGGCATTCAGGTGCAGTTTATTGATCGGTATTTTAATCGGTACTTCCCGATGTCGAATTATCAATTTGCAGATTCTTTAGTATTCTCATTGAAACACCCGATCCAGATTACTTCTGTTTGTTCGTGGCTAAACGAGCGCATACCCGAGGAAAGTGAGCGTGCTCAGGTGTTGTTTTTTCTTGCAGGAATCGCCTCTCTGGACGGAAAAATTCAAATGCGCGAGCGTTTATTTTTAGAACGAATACGATTGGAGTTATCCATTTCAAAGGAAATTCTGGAGCACATTTACTCCGTTTATGAATCGTTGAATGCGCAGTTTGAAGAGCGTAAATCAAAGCGTCCGATGCGTCGAGAATCGAAAGTAGGTCTTTACCGTAAGATTTTAGGTGTTACAGAATCTGATGATGAAAAAGCGATTAAAAAAGCGTATCGCAAATTGGCAAAGATGTACCACCCTGATAAAATGACTGATGCTACTGAGGCTCAACAAAAAATGGCGGAGGACAAATTTGTAGAGATTCAGAAGGCGTACGAGTTTTTGATGGAGGAATGTCGGGTGAAGAGTGTTTGATTGTTGGATTGTTGGATTGTTGGATTGTTGGATTATCCGATTGTTTGATTCGCTGCGCTGTTGGATTGTTGGATTATCCGATTGTCTGATTCGCTGCGCTGTTTGATTGTCTGATTATCCGATTGTTTGATTATCCGGGACTGTGGGATTCACTACGTGGCTGCCTGCGGCGGTGTTTGATTATCCGAAATGAAGGTGGGTTTATTGTTTGGAGTAGCTGACGAGAACATCGTTTTTGAACATGCAGCGAACTTTGGTGCCGCCAGTTGTTGTGAAGATTCCAATTCCATCTTTCAAATTGTTCTTCCAGGTTCCAACGAATTTGTCACCATTAGCTCGATAAAAGACACCTGTTCCGTGCTTCTTACCCTTTTGGAAGGGACCTACATACTTTTCACCATTGGCGTAGATGCGCGTTGCAGCTCCATGAAAGGTGTTTCCTTTGAACTCCCCGTCGTATGTTCCTCCGTCCGCCCAGACAAAAGTTCCATTTCCACTTTTCTGATTGTTCTTGAACTCTCCGTTGTATTTATTACCGTTAGAATAGGTGAAAATTCCTATTCCGCTCTTTTGTCCGTTCAAATACTGGCCGCTATACGTGTTCCCATTTGAG
This sequence comes from Crocinitomicaceae bacterium, assembly GCA_045105095.1. Taxonomy (GTDB): domain Bacteria; phylum Bacteroidota; class Bacteroidia; order Flavobacteriales_D; family Crocinitomicaceae; genus UBA4466. The sequence continues at coordinate 17,721 of JBGCDF010000148.1, forward strand.
TAGGTACGCACTCCTTTTCCGTGGAAAGCATCATTTTTGAAATTACCTGAATAAATACTTCCATTGTCCCATTTCAACAGGCCAACTCCTTCCTTCTTTCCTCTCACAAAATGTCCTTCGTAGGAATCTCCATTCTTGGAAATCAGTTTACCGTGGCCATCTTTCTTACCGTTTGACCAATTCCCGTCATACTTCCAACCATCAGCAGAAGTATACACTCCCTTTCCATTTCGGCTGTTGTTTCTGAAAGAACCTACGTACACATCTCCGTTCGCGTATCTGTACGTTCCTGTTCCGTGCATTTTATAATTGGAAAAAGACCCCTTGTACACACCACCATCTGCGTAGTAGTACGTTCCGAATCCTGAAATTGCTCCTCCCTTGAAACTACCTACGTATTTGTCTCCACGTGAGTTTTTGAATGTTCCTTTTCCTTCAGATAGTCCATTGAGCCAACTTCCTTCATATGACTCACCTTTCTCATTTATGAACTTACCATAACCGCTTTCACAATCACCTGAAACGCACTCCGCATTTACTGCTCCTGCAGAAAACATTATTAGAAGAAGGGTAATTAATCGCATTGACAATTTTTAGAATTAAGTCTATAAGACGCAATATGAATTAATTCCTGACAAAAAAAAAGTGAAAAAGTGGATTATTTATTGGAAAGCTACTCGTCTATCAAATAGTAAGCAATTGAAAACAAAGCATCTGAAATAATTTATGCTTGAAACTGTAACTATATTCTTAAGAAATGGTCTTACAGAAAAACCAACTATGACCAAAAGCAAAACAACCTTACAAGATTTCAATCCAAACATTAAAATAAAACTCGCGGGATTATGGACGGCGGCAACACTTTGTTACTTATACGGCGATTATTTTGAATTATATACTCCCGGAAAAGTAGAAGGCTTGTCGGCTGGAGATCATATTATGGAAACACCAATAATGCTTTTAATTGCTTCATGTATTATGGTAATCCCTCCATTAATGATAGCCGTTTCCTTATTGCTCCGACCTAAAATCAACAAAGTTCTAAACATCATATTCGGGTCGCTATTTACGCTAATGATGCTGCTCATAGCGGTTGGATCTCTGGTTCCATGGTACTCATTTTACGTGTTCCTCGCGATCGTCGAGTCTATTCTTACATTTTTCATCATATGGAAAGCTCTCAAATGGCCTAGAGTGAACATTGCAGATTAGCGCACCTCCAACAGAAAATCAACAATGCTTTATCTCTTGTCATTCTGATAAGAAAGCAAAATCGTTTTCGCGCTAAAACAAGTTCACAAAAAAAACACCTCTACCCAGTAAGGATAGAGGTGTTTTTGAATTAATTACTACTTTCTAGTATCTGTAGTGCTCTGGTTTGTATGGTCCAGCTACGTCAACTCCGATGTAATCAGCTTGATCTTTTCTCAACTCAGTCAATTCAGCACCAACTTTTGCTAAGTGTAATTTCGCTACTTTCTCATCGAGGTGTTTTGGAAGCATGTATACATCGTTCTCGTATTTATTCGAGTGATTCCACAATTCCAATTGTGCCAATGTTTGGTTCGTGAATGAGTTTGACATTACGAATGATGGGTGTCCTGTTGCACATCCCAAGTTTACCAAACGACCTTCAGCCAATACGATGATGTCTTTTCCATCCAATGTGTACATATCAACTTGTGGTTTGATTTCCACTTTTGATGCACCATGTGTACCGTTCAACCAGGCCATATCGATTTCGTTATCGAAGTGTCCGATGTTACAAACGATTGTTTTGTCGCGCATTGCCTCGAAGTGCTGTCCTTGAATAATGTCTTTGTTTCCAGTTGTCGTTACAACGATATCCACCTTATCAACTACATTCTCCAATCGACGAACTTCGAAACCGTCCATTGCTGCTTGAAGCGCACAAATTGGATCGATTTCCGTAACGATTACACGAGCACCAGCTCCTTGCAATGATGCAGCAGAACCTTTACCAAC
>JBGCDF010000149.1:0-6322 GCA_045105095.1 Crocinitomicaceae bacterium
TGTATCTGAAAAGAATGAGGATGAGATGACTAGAATGATTTTTGCCATGATCTGCAATCTTCAGAACTTACTCTGAATCTTGTTTTGGAAGAATCGAAAATTATCGGAACAGGTGCTATTCAGTGCTATTAAAAAGTAAACAAATCCTTATTCGCTCTAATCCATTCAGTTAATGCGGATACTGAAGTGTCTATTTCCAGCTTGGAAATGATATTGGATCGGTGTTTTTCAACTGTGCGGTGAGATATATTTAAGTCGGTACCAATTTCTTTCGAGTTTTTACCGTCTGCAATCATTTTTAGAATTGACTTTTCTGATGGGGATAGGAAATTTAGTTTTGCCAATTCCACAGAAACCTCATTATTAAGCACTTCGTGAAAAGTACTGCTGAACCACGCTTGACCATTCGTTACAGACTGAATGCATTTTTGTATTTCCTTGAAGGGCTCGTCTTTCAGCAGATATCCATTTACACCTAGCTGTTTTGCCTTGAAAACGATTCCCTTATCCTTGAATGATGTCAGGATAATAATCTTTGTGGAAGATCCTTCTTCTTTGCATTTCTTGATCACTTCAAAGCCACTTAAGATGGGCATTCTAATGTCCAAAACGGCAACGTCAGGTTTCAATTTTAGAATCTGTTCTAGTGCACGAGAGCCATTTTCTTCGCTTGCAACAACGTTGTAACCAAACGCTGCTAATTCATCGGCTAAACCTTTCAAAAGCATTGGGTGGTCATCGGCAACAACAATTCTTACTGGCTTTTTCATTTTACTGGAATTTTAGCGACTATTCGCGTTCCTGGATTGATTGCTTGGATATTAAAATTACCATTTAAAATCCGAATCCGCTCTTGCATAGTTGTCAATCCGAGCGAGAAGGTTTTTAGTTCATTGTTGATCCCGATTCCATTATCTTCTACAACAATTTTAACTTGCTGATTTTCATCTTTGCAAATTTCAATGTACGCCGCTTTGGCTTTGGAATGCTTGATTAAATTCGAAAGTCCTTCTTGTATGAAACGATAGATATGCAATGATTCAACTGAGTCAAAGAATGCATCTATATCTTCGAGCTCCACCGTAAAGAATAAGTCTGTCCGCTCATCGAGTTGGTTCGTCAGGGTTTGAATACTCGCCGTTAAGCCGAGTTCCTGGAGCAAAGGCGGATGAAGATTCCTAGAAATTGATCTTACTTCTTCCAACGTACTATTCGCTAACTCAGATAAATCTGATTGATCTCTATTTTGAGCTGTTTTCTTTATTAAAGTCAGCTGTTGACCAACGCCGTCATGCAATTCTTTGGATATGCGTGATCTTTCTGACTCTTGTTTTTCGATCAGTTCTTCTGAAAATTTCTCACGCATTTTTCGCTGTTTCCGCTGAACAGAGATGTACCAAGCAATCAAGGCTAAGCCAATTGCGAGCAAAATGAGATAAAACCATCCTGTTTCATAAAAGAAATACTCCACTTTAATGGTGTAGCTAAGTGATTTGCCTAACTCTTTGCCTGAAAAATCATATAATTGAACTTCCAGTGCATAATTTCCAGGAGAAAGATTTGGGAAGTAAATGGTGTTCAATTGATCCAACGTCAACCATCGGTCTTCGTTCAAGCGGTATTTGATGGTGTAGGGTGCCCCGATTCTCCCATGCTTTACTCCTAAGATAAGCTTAAGCGATCTCTGGCTTGCTGGAATAGTGAAATGAGCTTTGCGGTTTAGCATTTCTCGGTTGTACGACGCAAAAAAGTCATTCTTATTTTCATTGAAAATTTCACTCATCAATAAGCAAAGTTGCGCCGGATCTTTTTCAGGCTGAAGTTGATCGGCTTGAAAATAATTTAGCCCTCTCAAACTTCCAAAAAACAACGCGTTGCCCATTTTAAGTTTGCTATATCTGTTTGCTTCGCTATGACTCAGACCGTTTGCTGTAGAATAGCGTATTGACGAATTTGTTTTCGGGTCAAAACAAACCAAGCCGTTGAATGTTGAAATCCATAAACGATTTTCATTGTCCGTCAAAACACCTGCAATCCCTGCTTTCAATTCATCTTCATAAATGTGTTTTATTTCTTCGGAATAAACATCGAACATATACAAATGACCAGACCTTGTCCCCAGTAAAAACTGGCCTTCAGCAAGGTTCGAAACACTTAAAATGTATGTGTCTTTCAGTGATTTACTTTCACCAAAAAGTTGACTTTTTTTTGTGGAAAATTGATAGAGTAACAATCCTTTGTCCGTTCCTGCAATGATCCAATCATCAACTACTTTTAAGTCGATGATATCAAGAGAGTCAACCTTTAGTAGTAGTTCGTGTTTATCTGTGTCAATAGAATATTGAAATAAACCTTCGCCGTTCGATCCATAAATAAGTTGAGAATTCGTTCGTTTTTCCAAACAGCTGATCGGTTGATTCTTGGACTTGAATATTTTTTTTGTTTCTAAATCGATGCTAATGATCTTCGTGAAACTAGCACTCCACAACTTCCCATCAATAGGAATAATGTTTTGGGAAGAATTCGGCTTGAAGAATTTATTTTCAACGGTCAACTCAAACGGAGTCGCGCGATTTGTCTTCAGGTCCAGTGTGAACCATCCTGAAGATTGGGTTGCGACCAAAACCTGCTCTGGATTAAGGGGAAACAAGGCACGCATAGCACAATCTTCCAGAGCACTGCTGATCGGTTTCTTTTCAATTGAATAATGAAGCAATTGCTGCTTTCCCGATACGATCCAAAGTTCTTTTGACAAGTCTCTCGAAAATGCGCGATCAATGCTAACATTCCCAAATTGCTCGTTGATATTTATTGATTCCAGTACTTGATTGTTCGCACTGCGAAATTCGAGGGTTTCATCAAAACGACTCACCATCAAGGTTTTGTTCACGCCTTGCAAGATGTATAAATTGTCACTTGGATAACGGGCGTTTTCGATTCCTTTTACCTTCAGATCATTCATGTTCAATCGAAACAATTGAGGGTTTTCAAGAAGAAAAAAGTAACAGTCATCTCCTTCCAAATAGTACTCGTCTATGAACAATTTCGAAAGGGAAGTAATCGCATTTAGTCCAAAGTCATTCCCAGCATATTTTCTAATCAGTCTTCCCTGCCAATCGAAGGCATGAATAGGAATATTGTCGTCACTGATTATTATGTGCTTTTTAGAAAAAATGAGTTTAGCATTCGTTAGATCGAATCTTCTTTCTGTATATCGGAATGAATAAATGCGCGCAAACGTCAGGTCATTTTCGAATCGGTACAAGCCTATTTCTTCTCCATCTTGAAGTAAGATGTAATTTTTACCACCAAACTGATGCACTGGTGAAAACGAATGGGTAAGATTTTCTTTTTGCGGAATGTTTACGTCTGAGAATTCAGTCGTAATTGGATCAAATAGAAAAAGAACTTGTTGTTTATCGGCAATCGCCTTAACATAAAATTTCCCATCTGTTCGTTTGAACAAGTGTTGAACAAGCGTAACTCTTCCTTGGCTTTCAGGGAGTGGAAAATTCTCGAAATGTGTTCCGTTGAAACGTTGAAGGGATAGTTTCTCTGAAGTTCCCACAATCTCATTCAAACCATCGTTACTGCCAGCTAGCCAAAGGAAACCGTCGTGATCGGCTACGATAGATTCTACATGAGAAAGTTTAAACCCGTCCGTTTTATCAAACACCGTTGGTTCTATGTGCTTTTGTTGAGCGTGAAGACTCAAAAAACCAATTAGAAAGGCTAAAAACAGAAGTGCTTTTTTCATTGAGCTACCTAAGAAACATTATTTGCATCGAAGGTACACAAAAATGAGAAGTTCTCTTTTCCGAAGCTATCCTTCTGAATGTAAAAAGAGCACCTTCTGGTAAGAAGATGCTCATGTGGTATGCGTACTATTAGCAGAGTTTTCCAGTGAATTGATGGAATATTAGTTCTTGACGACTTTTTGTAAAGAAATGGATTCTCCTGATTGAATTTTAAATAAATAGCTTCCATTTGCGAATGAGCTCAAGTCAACCTGATTTTCGTTTTCTGAACGGAACAATAATTCCCCAGTTAATGAGTACACTTCGATTGCGTCAATCACAAATGAACTTTGGATGGTGATGATGTCGTTTGTTGGGTTCGGATACAATCGGATGTTACTGTTCAAATCATCTTCCAAACCAGCATCAGCCACTGTGAAGCAAGCACTTGTATCTGTGCATGATCCATCCGTCACAACTACGGCATAGTTTCCATTTGTTGATGGAAGATAGAGCAAACTCGTTTCTCCCGGAATTTCAGCGTAGTTCGAATCACAATTCACCCATTGGAATGTTTGTGCTGCTGGAGCTGTTGCCACGAGAGCCCCAATTCCAGTGTAAGAAACTGATACTGCCACTTCGTTAAGTGTTAAATCTAGCGTAATGATTGAATCGCAACCTTGTTGATTTGGTAGTATAAAAGTTGCCGTATTGTTGGACGAAGTATAGGTGTTCCCATCAATCCATGTGTAGGAATTACAGGCCGTTTGCTGATCTACAGAAGTCGTGAAAGAGTTGATCGTTAAATCAAGCGTGATGATTGAATCACATCCGATGGCATTTGGAACGACATATTGTGCCGTATTATTCGAAGAAGTATAGGTATTTCCGTCAATCCAGGTGTAACTGTCACATGCTGATTGCACATCTGTATTCGTTGAACTTGGAAGTATCGTTAAATTGATCGTTACGATGCTATCACCTCCGCAGAGGTTTACTCCAGAAATTGTTTCTGTATAGCTACCAGAAACGGAGTAAGTGTTTCCGTTTGGAGCTATATAAGGTACGCAAGATACTACGCTAGTCGAATCGTATGCGTTCGCGCAAAAGTCGTTTCTTATGAGCCCAGTACTACGTCCACCTCCCTCAGGGACATAAGGAGTAGGGTTGAATGTTGCTACGTTTGTGAGTGGATCATATTCAATTACTTCTTTTGAACCCTGCTGAAAAGCGTATAACTTCTGATTAACGCCTTCAGTAAAAGTTACGTTTTCAGTACCTGTTGAAGCTAAACTAGTTGGTAAATTAACCACTTCAGTATACAGATCATTCTGATAATCATATTCGTAAACACCTCCATTACCTGAGCTGCCACCTTGCATGGCAAAACCATAGAGTTTGCCATTGACCGCCTTAATAACTTGTGCGTATGGATCTGTCATGCTCGTAAAAACATGTTTTTGTGTTAGTACATCCGTATTCGAATTGTATTCGTATAGTGCATGGGCGCCGCTGTTGGGCATTTTTGTGTAGTAAAAAACACCAGGTTCCACCTCACAGAAAGGGCTTTTATCTGAAGCAACATCAACAAAATTCCGGAGCACCTCGTACGTCGAAGTGACAACATTGAATCGAAAGATAACACCTCTATTATTCGTTCCGCCGAAACGTGTATGACCGTACACATTACCATCTAAGCCAGCTGTAATTTTTTCTTCTTGTTTACCTGTTGCAGGAATAAAATCATGCTCAAGAGTTAAACCAGACAAGCCCGAAGAATAACTAAACAGCCTAAAACGATTTAGAATAAACATTTTATTCCCTGCTTTGATAAATTTTCCTGGATCGTCAAATTCGTTATCAAATAAAACCAAATTACTTTGGAAGTCAGATAAAACACTTCGAGTATTTGTATGCGCATTGTATTCGAAAATTGTACCCGTGTGATTGGCCCCTCCATTGAAGCTTATGCCATACATGCTTCCACCAGGCCCGTCCAACATATAATACATCAATTCTGTCCCAAATTTTTCAGGCCATGTAAAATGATCATTTACAGAACCAGCTGATACATCGAACGAGAATAGTTTCGATATGGGGCTTCCTAGAAAAGGATTAAAGGCTCCAGACACTCCCAATGTCACTCCATAAAGATCCGAGTTGTATCCTTCAGTCAATGCACTAGCATGCTTGTTTTGAATATGAGATAGTACCTGAAGGGTATCAGCGATAGGATCATATGAATAAACCATGGAACCAGACGAAAAGATTGTAGGCGAAGAAATCAGGTTATCTCCTGGTGATACACAACCGTATATTAATCCATTTGAGTGAAGAACTACTTCCGTATCGAACGCCTTAATGTCATCAGAAAATGGTTGAACGTCATAAATCGCAGAACAGGTATTCGTGGTTGTATCGAATTTAAATAAAGACGTTTGTCCGAATGAATTACCAAACCCTGTTGTTGCATACAGATTTCCATTTGGGTGCTCTACAAAACTTCCACCTGGCGGTGCACTAACAGCATCAGCATAGGTGAAGTCATAATGCTTCGTATATACACCATTATTAAGGCTAAATGC
>JBGCDF010000150.1:0-12200 GCA_045105095.1 Crocinitomicaceae bacterium
TTATGACTCACTAGGAGCCGTTCTTGACTTCAACTTAACACACTACGCGCAAGATGGAGAGCAACCTCGGTCAATGGTACAGCATCCGATAACAAAGGACTATTACATGACCGTTCAGTTGTACGATCGAACCCCATTGAATTCCACAGACCCCATTTTCGATAAACGTTTCTGCCTGTTGCGCATCGATGAAAACCTCAACGTTATCGGTCGTTTGAATCTTAGTGGAATTAATGCAGCGAATAATATAAACGTGTGTGATTTAACGGTCATTGACAACGATCTTTTCATGACAGGTCGAATGCATGCTAGTTCATGGATTACCTGGACTTCAATTGGACAGCCAAATTATCTATATCCTGAAGACGATAAAATGATTCTGGCTAAACTTTCTCTTGATCTCAACTTGGACTGGCACCGAAGCATTCCTCATACCTACTTCGCCAACACTATTTTCGGGCCGTTCGCTCACGAAGGAAACCTACTTTACTGGGGTGTAAATGGCGATTTCTCCACGGATGGGAATACCTTTACTACGTATGGAACTTCAGATTGCTATCTACTTGATATCACCGATAATGACTCTACAAACATTTCCATTTCTGGATCGGTTTTTCGCGATGTAGATCAAGATGGGCTGCGAACCGCAGTTGATGACACCGTTGCCTATCAGGAACTATCAGCAACATCTTCCATTCTCAATTCCTATTTAACGAATGCCGACGGTGAATTTTCCTTTTCTGGTACCTTAGGTTCCCAGATGATTTATTCTGAAAGCATTCCAACATATTGGGCAAGATCAACTCCAGATTCAATTGAAGTGAATCCTTTGGTCAGTGACACCATTATTGAAGACGTAAATTTTGGGATTTATCCCACTCCTGGAATTCAAGATCTTACAGCGAACATTCTTCCGTTAACCGCTGCACGTCCCGGTTTTGATGCTGAATACTTGATCGAAGTGTGCAATGTAGGAACGGAAACTGCTTCGGGAAGCTTTTATTTCGTGCAGAGTCCGAGTTTGACCTACATTAGTTCAACTACACCTCCCACTAGTATTTCTGGTGATACGCTTTTCTTCGACTACACCAACCTTGAAATACTTGATTGTATCCAAGTAAAAGTACTCGATTCTGTGGCCAATGATCTTTCTTTGTTCGGAGGAAATCTTCTTCAAAAAGCGCATGTCATGCCCGTAGTTAACGATACTACGCCTGCGAATAATACGGATCACCTGCTTCATCCAGTAACAGGGGCGTATGATCCCAACGACATTTCGGTTTATCCCAGTTGCGATGTCACCGAAGATTTTGTTCAGAATGATTTACGCCTCGACTATTTAATCAGATTTCAAAATACGGGCACCGATACTGCCTTTACCGTATTACTCAAGGACTCCTTATCTGAACATTTTGACTTTAGTTCGTTCGTATTTAATGGCTCATCGCACGATGCTGAAATTTCAATTGAAGATAGCGTTCTACTGGTGCAATTCGATAATATTCTGCTCACCGATTCTTCGACCAATCTCGTTGAAAGTAAAGGCTACTTCAGTTACTCTATTCAACTTCTTCCAACAACATCCATTGGATCAAGCGTAAACAATACTGCAGCCATTTTCTTTGACTATAACCCTCCAATAATAACCAATACCGTAACGACCAATGTCTTGAACAGTGATTCACTTGTTCAACTTACGAGCAGCGATGCCAATCCTTGTGGTGAAGGCGGTACCATTTCGTACAATGCGCTATGCTCAGAGTATGGCCTTTGGGTGGCACTGGACAACGAACCCTTCACTTTCAATGAAACCGGAGTCATAGACAGTGTGGATGCAGGGAATCATTTTGTGAAAATCACGAACGGATTTGACACGCTTGGTCCCTTGCCAGTAACAGTCAATTATAACCCTATTTCATCGGCTAGCTCCATCAATATTTGTCAAGGAGATAGTATCTTAATCGGTAGCGCTTTTCAATCGGTCCCTGGGGTATACACCGATACGCTTTCCGCTGTGAACGGATGTGATAGTCTATTGGTAACAACACTTATCGCTGATCCAATTCCAATGGGAATTCAAGCGCTTTCGATATGTGAAGGTGACAGTCTTTTCTTGTTCAATGAGTATCAATCGATGGAGGACGTTTATTACGATACGATCGCATCTTCTCTCGGCTGTGACAGCGTTGTCCTCACCGATTTATCTTATTATTATAACCCGAACGGATCACAAGCCCTTACCATTTGTCAAGGAGACAGCATCTTTGTGTTTGACGAATACATTTCTTTATCTGGTGTGTATTCTGATACTGTTCAGGGAGCCAATGGATGTGACAGCATTGTGGTAACAACTATTTCACAGTACGCAGTTTCGAATATCGGCGATCAATTCTTATCCATTTGTTCTGGAGATAGCATATTTGTTTTTGATGAGTACCAGAGCGCGGCAGGAATATACTACGATACCATTCAATCTGCGAGTGGCTGTGATAGCATTGTTAAAACAGATCTTCACATTTCTCTCGTTGGTTCGAATAATCAGTCTTTTACGATTTGTTCAGGGGATAGTGTATTTGTCATTGATGAGTATCAAAACAGTGCTGGTACCTATTTCGATACGCTTCAAAGTGTCAACGGTTGTGATAGTTTGGTTATTTCTACCATCGTTAACTCAAACATGTTGACCATTGGTGTGGTAAATAACAACGGTGTACTTGAAGCGGATGTAAGTGGGTTAGGTTATCAATGGATTGATTGTGCGAACAATGCGAACGTTCCTGGCGCAACCATGCAGTTGTTTGAACCAACTTCAACAGGTAGTTATGCCGTTGTGGTTTTTGATGGTGATTGTTATGATACTTCCAGTTGTGAAACGGTAATCGTGGGTAATGTTGAAACACTCAACCAAAATTTGCTGATAACGCTACATCCCAACCCGACGGCGTCCATGATCGAAATTACCACCTCGATCCAAACATCTGAAACTGCATTTATCGTAGATAACCTAGGTCGAATTGTTATGGAGATTAAACTGACAGGAGAGACTACTATCGTCGACGTTTCGAAGTTATCAAGTGGTGTTTATAGCTTCCACGTACTTGGAATGCATCGATCATTTATGAAAAAGGACTAGTAAATGTTGATGTAAGTAGTTGAAAATAAGCAACTGCCAATCTACATACAAAACGTAATTCTTACTGAAAAATGCTGCGTTCTCAAGGATCAAAGACTCATCTCTGGAACGTTGTCGGGAATAACCAAATCACCTTCCGTAGCAGCGATGATTTCCTCAACCGAAACGCCCGGTGCTCTTTCAATCAAGTGAAATTGATTGTCTTTGATTTCCATCACAGCCAGATTCGTAACAACTTTCTTTACGCAACCTACTCCTGTCAACGGAAGTGAACATTGCTTCAAAATCTTGCTTTCACCTCGCTTATTCGTGTGCATCATGGCAACGATGATGTTTTCAGCCGAAGCGACTAAGTCCATTGCGCCTCCCATTCCTTTTACCATCTTTCCTGGGATCTTCCAATTGGCGATGTCACCATTTTGCGCGACTTCCATGGCTCCAAGAACCGTCAATTGAACGTGTTGTCCACGAATCATTGCGAACGAAGTCGCTGAATCAAAGAAAACGGCTCCCTGTCGGGCGGTTATCGTCTGCTTTCCAGCATTGATCAAATCTGCATCTTCCTCACCATCGAATGGGAAAGGTCCCATTCCCAGAATTCCATTTTCAGACTGAAATTCTACCTCAATTCCCTCGGGAATGTAGTTCGCCACCAGCGTTGGAATACCAATTCCAAGGTTCACATACCATCCATCTCTGAGTTCTTGAGCGATTCTTTTTGCGATACCGATTTTGTCGAGTGCCATGTTGTTTGATTTGAGAGCTAAATATAGTGTTAATTGAGTTTTTAAAAGGTATTTCTGTGCGATATTCGCGATATTCGTACGATCAACTAAGCCTATCAATTTTGATATAATAGTATCAAAAAGTATTGTTTTTTTAGTATATTTGATATAATAGTATCAATATGAATTTTGGAATTGAAAAAACTCCTTACGAAATTTGTCAACTGCTTGCCGCTCGTGTAAAGCAATTGCGGGGAGAACGTAAAATGAGTCGGGTAACACTCGCCGAGTACTCTGGTGTTCCTGCTCCAACTATTCGGAAATTCGAAGAAACAGGGAAAATTTCCCTTGAATCGTTGCTGAAAATATCGAAGGTTTTCAAAAAACTAACGGAATTTGAAGAACTTTTCCTTTCCGATGACAGTGAGCGAAGACTTCGCCTATTTGATGATTAATGGAGGCTAAGAAGAAAATAAACGTATCGTTCAGATTCTCTGAAAAAGAGATTCCTGTTGGGCAAATGGTACTTGATGGCAAAGATGTGCTCTTCAAATATCATAACGAGTATCTCTCGAAGGGCTGGAACATCTCACCACTCAAACTGAGCTTTGATGATTCTTTGCAAGTATCTTCTCCGAGTCCATTTGATGGGCTTTTCGGTGTGTTTTCCGATTCTCTTCCTGATGCATGGGGACAGTTGTTGACAAGGCGTTTATTAAGTCAAAAAGGAATAACTATTCAGCAACTCTCTACGCTAGATCGGCTAGCGCTTCTTAGTGATAATACCTCTGGCGCCCTTATCTATCGACCTACAGAAGATCAAATCGGGCAAGACCCTACTAGTATCGACCTTGATGCCATTAACAAAAGTGTTCAAGGAGTACTTGAAGGTGAAAGCACAGAGATTATTGATCAACTGTTCCAAATGGGAGGAAGTTCTGGGGGAGCCAGACCTAAAATTTACGCTGGATATGACCCTAGAGACAATCAACTTATGTTTGGCAACGATTCGCTTCCTGAAAATTTCCAGCACTGGATTGTAAAATTTGCAGCGAAAGTTGATACTCCCGATATCGCAAACATTGAAATGGCTTATTATGAAATGGCGCGAGCAGCAAACATGGAAATGACGGAAAGTCAATTGCTCACAGGGAAATCAGGGAAGAACTATTTTGCCACACAGCGTTTCGATCGAATTAACAACGATCGCTTACACATGATTTCGGCTGCTGGAATATTTCATGATGATTTCGAACGGAGTCAGATGGACTATGGAACCTTGATGCACGAAGCTTATAATCTGATGAACAATCACTCTGTATTAGAGGAAATACTGCGTAGAACGGCTTTCAATGTTTTCGCACACAACCGTGATGATCACTCTAAGAACTTTGCCTTTTTAATGGATTCATCAGGTAGGTGGAGATTTGCTCCCGCCTACGACCTAACATTTTCCTCATCCTCGCACGGAATGCACAGTACAACATGTTCTGGAAATGCCACAAATCCTGGAATAAAGGAATTGATGGAACTCGCCAAACATTTTTCTATTCGTAAAGCTGATAGGATTATTCAAGAAGTAAAAGAAGTGATAAAAGAATGGCCACACTTCGCTAATATGCATGGCGTCAGCTCAACTTCAATTCGGAACATTTCCAACCGATTACAACAAATAGCTTGATTCGCACAAAGTTCGTAACTTTAGATAACTAATCTTCGAACCATGAACAAATTACTTATCCTAATCGGGTTTCTGTATTTCACAAGTACTATAGCTTTGGCACAAATAGTAGCCGTTTCACCTTGTGAGGCAGAATCAATTGATCAACTCATTCATCGAAAAGGGTGGACAGATGTTGATATCCTCAAGAAAATGTCCGTCGAAAACGTGATACTCATTCATTCTGAACATGCCGATTTAAACGACGTATGCTTCATGGCGGAGGTTCGAACGCTTGGAAGTCAACTTGCATTCGAAACGAATGAATTACTGGTAAAACTAAACCAAGAAGATGACGAGCTTGTTGCACACTTCAACCTGCGCGCGCATGCGATCATTCCAAACATGTTCTTTTACTCCTCTGAAGTTCTCACCTCGGGAGAATTGGCCGATGAAAAAGAGTTGTTTCTGACCTACCCTTCAGTAGAAAGAGTAGGCTACAATCAAGTTTTCACCATTGACGCGACTGTTAACGATCCGTTGTACCCCAGACAATGGGCAATAGAAAATACGGGAAGTCCACTTCAATTTAACGGTACTCCAGACGCAGATATGTCTGTGGATTCGGCATGGTTGATTTCCCTTGGAGACCCTAGTATCAAAATTGCTGTTTTAGATAGTGGTGTTGACACCCTGCACGAAGATTTGACAGGTAGACTTTTGCCTGGATTTGATGGTTTCGCTGATTCCGTAAGTGATACCCAAGGGTTCCCAGCTACAGCCTACGACAGTGACGGGCATGGAACAGCTTGCGCTGGAATTATTGGGGCAAAAGGAGATAACGGGATAGGAATTGCAGGAGTTTCTTATGGATCGAAAATTATCCCTGTCCGTATCTTTTATTATTTCGATTACGGCCCAGGAATTGGTGTTCAGGCTACGACCAGTACAGACGCAATTGTGAGTGGGGCGGCATACGCCTGGAGAATGGCAGATGCCGATATCATGAGCGTTTCTGCTGGGCTGAGCCAACTGTTCATTACAGCTCTTCAGATTGATACGGCAGCAGTAAATGCAGAAATCAATGAGGCACACACTGACGCTCGAAATGGAAAAGGAATTGCAATGTTTTTCTCTTCAGGAAATGATGACGTCGCCGATGTACTTTGGCCGGCAGATCTTCCATCAACAATTGCAGTAGGCGCGACTTCCATGTGCGATGAACGCAAAAACCCATCAGATTGCTCAGGTGAAAACTGGGGAGGATCGTATGGCCTTGGTTTAGACGTGAGTGCACCTGGAGTGAAGATCAGTACGACAGATATGACTGGAAGCGATGGTTATTCGAGTGGAAATTACACCTATACCTTCAATGGAACAAGTGCTGCATGTCCAAATGCTGCGGGCGTCGGTGCTTTGCTACTCGCAGTGAACGTGAACTTTCACGCCGAAGACATACGAGACATCATCAACACAACAGCCGATCGCGTAACTGGATATACATACGACAGTACCTCTGTTCATGGGACATGGAACATTGAAATGGGGCACGGCCGCGTGAATGCTCACGCAGCACTTGTCATGGCACAAAGCTATATCCCATCAGGAATAGATGAGCTGTCGTCTTTCGATATTCAGATGTACCCGAATCCTACGAATGGGCTACTTCACTTTGTTTCGGATCAATCCGTCGTTAAAGCTGAAGTTGTTGACTTATTCGGAAGAGTACTGAAGGAAAACGTTGGAAATAGCATTCACACACTAGACGTTTCGGACATACAAAATGGTGAATACTTCATTCGCCTAAGTTCGGATGACGCCGTATCGATCTTGAGGTTTGTTAAAGTTGAATAACAATCGTGTATTTCTGCTAGAATTGTACATTTTAATCATTCAATTTCAAACAATTAGCCATGGAACCAACAGAAGAAAACATTCGCATTAAGCAGTTAAAAAACCAGGTGGTTTGTCCAGTAGAATTTGCGTTGCGCATACTTGGAGGTAAATGGCGTGGTTCAATTTTATACCAATTGAAAGATGGACCACTTCGTTTCAATGAGCTCAAGCATAACGTTCAATGTGCGGCAATAGACTACGAGGGTGCCGATAACTTTTTAACGAATAAGGTTCTTTCCGGACATGTTAAAGAATTGACTGAATTTAGGCTTGTTGAAAAACATACTAATTCAGAACAAAATACCGTGTATCGGCTAAGTCCTGCTGGAATTGCAATGATTCCTATTCTTCTCGAATTGTTCGACTGGGGAGAGCATTTAATGAGGTTACCAAACGGTAACCACTTTTTAGAAAATGATGTAATAGCTTTGCGTGAGTGACTTAAACTTAACGCAAACATTATGAAAAAAGCTTGGCTATCTGCAATTCTGAATTTCCTCTTTATGGGGGCTGGATACATCTACAACGGCAAACGAGCATTGCTCGGACTTATGCTAACTGTTTCCGCTTTTGCTTTGACTTATGTGGAAAACTTTCACACATTCGCTGATGGAAATACGCTTCAAGAACATGACTCAACTGCCTTTATGATCCTTTTCGGATGTGTGTTTTTAGCAAATACTGGATTGGCAATTGATGGATTTAAGGAAGCGGGACAAATCAACTCATCGAAGTAAACCCATCCCATCAGATTACTCAGGTGAAAACTGGGGAGGATCGTATGGTCTTGGTTTGGGCGTGAGCGCACCAGAAGTTAAGATCAGTACAGCCGATATGACTGGAGGCGATGGTTATTCCGGTGGAAATTATACCTATACGTTTAATGGAACAAATACTGCATGTCCTAATGCCGCTGGCCTTGGTACTTTGCTTCTTCATGTGTAACTTTATGGACAAACGAGTAATATAATTACACGTCAAACATTTATCCAAAGAAAACATGGGTATCAAAAATACACTAGCCATACTCTTACAATTTTGTGGTTTTTTAGGTTTCTCACAAGTTGAAATGTATACCGCCGACACCGAATTCAAAGGGCCAATCAAATCAGTCAAAACCTACGACTACACGAACGACCAATCGGACGTGGATGCACTCGGTTTATCGAATGAAAATTCCTTGGTGCCTACGTGTAAAGTCTGTGAGCATTTTGAAACGTTCGATAAAAAAGGCAAACTCATTGAGAAACAAGAGTACGTCATTATTGAGCCTGTATCCGATCTTGGAATGGGCTATTGTTTGCACGTAGATCTGGAATACAAGAAGAAAGAACTGATACGAATCATTGCAAAAAAGTTTGAATTCCATGATATGGAATTTTGGGGCTATGACGAGGAGAGTGCGACTGAGGACACCATTTATTCAATCAAAAAAAACGGTCAAATCACCACCACGGAGTATATCGATGTATGGGAAGCTTCAAACATAAAGCACTATAAAAATGGACTTCTGATCGAAGATAAATATCACACGTATTCCTATGATAAGAGCGGACAATTAATTAAACGTGTTGCCGTGCCGGGAAACTTGAGACAACGTATTGAGACCTGGACGTATACAGGTGATTTGCTTCAGGAATACACTAGTATGGATACGAGTCGGTACTTTTTTGGCACCCAAACTCAGTACGTCTACTATCCTTCTGGCAAACTTCTTTCGGAAAGTGAGTACAGCTTGACGGGGCCAAATAAAACTGACGAGAAAGAACTAAGATCTATCAAGCATTTTCATGAGGACGGAAGGGACTCCTTGCTTCACTATGTCAACATTTACTCGAAAGAAAAAACAAAGAGAAACTTCTTTTTCGAATATGATTTTCACCCGAATGGAGCTGTTTTATCGAAAACACAAAAAACAGAAGATGGTGTAATCTGTGGATTTGAAACCTTTGATGCACGTGGCAATTTGACTCAAGAGAATTTTTACAACACAGAGTCTGTGACGTATAAAATTAACCGATATACGTACAATCAGAAAGGAGAACTCATCGAAATGAATGTTGTTAATGACTACGATGGAAAGGAGTATTCAATGATCTATGACTATGACCATTTCGGTAACAGAACGCATACATATACCAAAAGTGGGGACCTTCTGTTTTTAACTCAAAAACACGTTTTCGAGTATTATCGTAACTGATAATTAGTAGGAATTCGTAGTTTTCGTTCTGCTAGTTCCAAAACAATGTTAGCGCCTTAGACCTTCTCTCTAACTGTTCTCTGCTCGATTCTCTTCTCAAATCGTTCGCCTTGGAAAATACGTTGTACGAAAATTCCTGCAGTGTGGATTTCATTTGGATCCAATTCTCCAGCTGGAACCAGTTCCTCAACTTCAGCAACGGTAATCTTCCCAGCCATTGCCATCATCGGATTGAAGTTTCTAGCTGTCGCTTTGAACACAAGGTTTCCTTCGGTATCGCCTTTCCATGCTTTTACGATAGCGAAATCTGCCGTTAGCGCCGATTCTAAAATGTGCGGTTTACCATTGAACTCGCGTACTTCTTTACCTTCAGCTACTTCTGTTCCGTATCCAGCTGGAGTATAAAATGCAGGGATTCCTGCTCCTCCTGCTCTGCATCGCTCAGCTAAAGAACCTTGAGGAATTAGATCTACTTCTAACTCTCCTGAAAGCATTTGTCGTTCGAACTCATCATTTTCACCAACGTAGGAACTAATCATCTTTTTGATTTGCTTTCCTTGAAGCAAGAGCCCCAATCCGAAGTCATCGACTCCCGCATTGTTCGAAATACATGTCAGCCCTGTGACGCCCAATTTCACCATTTCCGCAATTGAATTCTCAGGAATGCCGCAAAGACCAAATCCTCCCAACATCAAGGTCATATTATCCTCAATTCCAACTAATGCTTCTTCTACGTTCTTTACTGTTTTATTCATAATTCTGCGCTTTTCGATTGAGCGTAACTAGTTAATGCTAAATGAATGGGTTAAAATTCGGATCTCCACTGACCTCATCCTCACAATTGAACAATTCGGGATCGTAACCGATGGGTTGTTCGAAGTCTTCTTTTGACACTCTCAAAGTTGGATCAGCATATACCTTTTGCATGTAATAACCATAGATAGGCAGGGCGGCTCGCGCACCTTGTCCCCAAGTCATAGATCTGAATCGCACTTGTTTATCTTCTCCTCCTGTCCAAACTCCTGTTACTAAGTCTGGTGTCAGTCCCATGAACCAACAATCCGAGTTTCCTTGAGTTGTTCCTGTTTTTCCAGCAGTTGGGTTTGTAATACCGCCCCATTTCTGATGCCACCTCAGTGAAGTACTCGTTCCAGATGTTACAACAGCCTTCATCATTTTGAGGGTTTCATATGCGATACTTGGATTCATTACTTCTCGCGAATATGGATCCGCCGAGTAAATCACGTTTCCGTTTCTGTCCTCAATGCGAATAATCGTTTGTGGAGCTACATAAATTCCTCCGTTGACAAACATTGCTTGTGCTCCAACCATTTCAAACAAGGACATGTCTGGAGTTCCCAAACACATCGATGGTACCACCTGATCGGCTGGAATGTTAATGTTCATTCGCTCGAGAATTTTCGCGATCGTTGACGGTCCTGAACACGCACCCATTTTCGACATCACTGCCACGGTTGTTGGGTTAGATGACATGGCTAGTCCTGCAGCAACAGTCTCTGCCGGTGTTCCTTTCGGACACCATCTTTTTCCTGTTGGATCACATGGGTCAACGCAATATGCTTCCGGCGAAAGTGGAGTACATGGTCTTACTACCCCCATTGACATCGCAGTGGAGTATACGAATGGTTTCATCGTAGATCCCACCTGACGTTTTCCTTGTTTCACGTGATCAAAAGCGAAGTGATGG
Organism: Crocinitomicaceae bacterium; assembly: GCA_045105095.1. Lineage (GTDB taxonomy): Bacteria > Bacteroidota > Bacteroidia > Flavobacteriales_D > Crocinitomicaceae > UBA4466. The sequence continues at coordinate 11,323 of JBGCDF010000150.1, forward strand.
AAATCGATTCCTCCAACCCATGCTTTAACAAATCCTGTAGCTGGTTCAATGGAAAGCAAACCTGAACGGATAATATTCTTATAGTAACGAATTGAATCGTTGGGTGTCATGATTGTGTCGAAATCTCCCTTCCAAGAGAACACGCGCATTGGCGCAGGCACATCAAAGGTTGCCAGAATTTTCTTTTCAGACACACCAGCATCTTTTTGATTGGTATAGCGTGGAGAATTCTTTCGGGCGCGCTTCATGATATTATTGATCGTCTCTTCTGAAACTTTTTTCCCGTTGTAGGTATTGCTAAATGGGTAGTTCTTCTGGCTTTCGTTGTTCTTCGAAAATGCAGGTTGTAAATCTTCTTTCAAGTGACGCTCCATGGCATATTCAGCATGCGCCTGCATTGATACGTTAATGGTAGTATAGATTCTCAATCCATCTTCATACAGATCATATTTCGACCCGTCTTTTTTGTGGTACTTGTACTTTCCATTTTCCTTTTGATTGAAAAGTGCTTTCAGTTCTGATCTGAGTGACTCACGGAAATGTGGTGCAATTCCATCTTTATGATCGACCACTTGATAGTTGATGACAATCGGAAGTTTCTTCAATGAATCGCATTGTGCTTGTGTAATGTAATTCTTCACCGCTGGATTCTTCGCGTTACTGCTTTTCAACCACTGATTCAACACGGTGTTTCTTCGGTTAATTGCACGCGTGCTATCTTTTGCTCTTGCCGCGCTGATATCCGACTGTTTTACCTTCATTGGACTGATCCCCTGATCTGCGGCCAATCTGCTTCGGTAATCTTTTACCTCATGCTTATGCGGGTTGTACAAATCTGGGTTTTTACACATTCCAACGAGTGTTGCTGCTTCCTCCAT
>JBGCDF010000151.1:0-10987 GCA_045105095.1 Crocinitomicaceae bacterium
GATCCTACGGGAAATAATGTGTTTGTGAAAGTTCGAGAGGAAGTGAAAGCAGAAACATCGCCGTCGCTAACAGCCGTAGTTCGCGAACCCAAAAACACGAATGAGGATGCGCCCGTTTTGATTCTGTTTCATGGATACGGAAGCAACGAACATGATCTTTTCAATCTGTTCAGCTCAATCCCTGAGAATTGGTACATCGTTTCTGTTCGTGCTCCTTACGAATTGGCAAGCAATCAATACGCCTGGTACAATGGTGAAAGGACCAATGATACAATTAGTATTGATGTCGAAATGGAAAAGAAAAGCCGAACAGCCGTTTCTGAGTACATCGAGCAGTTTATTGAAACGCACAATGTCGATCAGAACAAAATAGTCGCAGCAGGATTTAGTCAAGGTGCCGGTTTGGCTCTTACCCTTATGTTAACGGAACCCGACAAAATTCACGCTGCGGCATGTTTTAGTGGTCGTGTGATGGATCAAGTGAGACCATCAATTGAGAAACATCCAGCTATTCAATCCAAGGAACTATTTATTGGCCATGGAACTAGCGATGCTCGTTCTCCAATGAAGGTCGTCGAAGATCACAAAAAATGGGTTGAATCATTTGGTGTAAATGTCTCACTGAAAACCTATGATATGGGACACTCCATGTCTCAGGAAGAAGTGGCACATTTCACAGAGTGGCTTAATCAACTATAAACAAAGGGAATTATGGGCATTGTTGACAAACTTATCAAGCGTTTTTTACATCAAGGAATCATTGTTTCCAAAGCAAAGATTTCAGCATCTGCTTACCGCATTCAAATCAGCTCAGAAAGTATAAAGTCTGTTGATTTCACTCCTGGTCACTTTCTGCGTTTGGGCGTTGGAATCGATAACAAAGATGCCTCGCTAAAAGATAAAGTAAGAAGTTACAGTGTTTGGAACATTGACAAAATCAATGGAATAATGGATCTTGCGATTGCCACTCATAGCAATGGAATTGGCGCTAAATGGGTAGAAAATTGTACTGTGGGCATGAAGGTATCATTCACTTGGAAGACTGGTAAATTCATACAAGACAACAGTTCTGATAGTTACTTAATGATTGGAGATTTGTCAGCATTATCGCACTTATACATCATCAATCGTCATTTGCCGAAGGAGAAACAAGTGGAAAGTGTTTTGTACAACGAAAGTGTTGAGGAACTCTACGAGGATATTGATGGCGCGACACCCTTCAGCTTTTATCAAATGGCGTCAAATCCTGTTGATAAAATCAAACAAAAAATAGCTGAGATCCTTCCATCCATGCACGGAACTAAGATGATCTATATAGCGGGCGACAGCAGATTGTGTATTGCACTGAGCCAGCATTTAAGAAACGAGCTAAACTGGAACACAAAACAACTCAAAATCAAACCATTCTGGAATCCAGCTAAGAAAGGTCTGGAATAGATAAAAAATTAAAACTAATTACCATAAAACATAGAAAAAATGAAGATTCAAACATCAAATTCAAGCGTCAACTTCACAATTAAAAAATTACTTTTTATTACGGTAAAAGGTGCATTTTCTGAAGTATCAGGAACAATCGATTTAAATACGGAGGAAATGTCCAATTCTAAAATCGACCTTGCCATTTCAGTGACCAATTTGGATACTGGAAACAAAAAAAGAAACGAACATCTGCAACAAGATGACTTCTTTAAAGCGGCAAACCACCCAACGATCACATTTTCCAGTTCGGAAATTGTAAAGAAAAATGAATTCTACTGGGCAAAAGGAACACTTAGTGTTGCTGGAACAACTGATACCATTGAGATTCCATTTCAACTAAAAGACAATAAGGTCACTGGAGAATTCAGCTTAAACAGAATGGATTATAAAGTCGGAAAAGTACCTGCATTCGTAGCGGCGAAAATGGTCAATGTTACCTTCAAATTAGATTTAGTGTAATACAATGTACGTGGACATGAGAAGAGAAACCATTCTCATTAGTTAGTCATGTAGCATTAATAATCGTTTCTAAGAGGTATTGAAAATATTAAATGAAAAATATATATAACACGTGCTAAAAAATAGGGCTACAATTATGTCTTAGAAAAGCCCTACTTTTCCTAGCACCAATCGTTATAGTTCATAGACGAGTACATTCAATAAAGTACTGACTGTAATATTTGAATTAGTTAATCAAAAGACTATTTGGTAAGTCATTTAATAGTACTGCCATATATTTAAGAGCCAAAATGGAAAGACATCAATACACCATCATATCGAAAAAAATAGATTTTCAATCTGTGTTAACATATATAACTGAAAATTTTAACTCGAACTCTTACCACGTGAATAAAGAAGGTTCTGAATGGGATAATATTCTACTAATGGATCAAGTCAATGAAATTGAAATAAAATTTGTTTCTAAAAGAAGAAAACAACCAATGGATGAATTTTCGAAATTAGTCCTTGGGCTTTTCAATCAGTTTAACAAATTTTCAATCACTTTAACAAAATAGATTCGAAAGATGAATTATTAAAAAAGGAGTTGCTGACTTTCATCAGTGAAACGAACTTTGCAACTGGAGTTACAATAACTCCTTCAAAAGTGGTCAAAATGAATCATGTGTACAACATATCCGAAATATTGCAGAGAAAAATATTTGACGGTACTACCATGCTTAATAATAAAGGTGAGTCTATTCTGGAATTAAAAGAACTATAAGACGTCCTACACACAATGCGGAATTTTGTCTTCGAGAAATCAATAATGCTCAATCAATCTATTCGTGACTTCGATTAAAATCAGTTAGATTTCTAATAGTTCTCTCATAAGCGAGATAAGTTTTGTTCTGACATTTCTCTATGTGAGAAAATGGTTGAACATTATTTGCCATTTGGGAATAACGAAAGACCCAACACTTACCTTTGATTATGTTGGAGCAACTGTGCTTTTAATAATCGCTGGGTTAATGTTGGGTCTCGCGAAATCTGCTTATTCTAAGAAAGACATTGCTGGTTAAAACTACAATGACAACTTAGATTTGTCAAATCACTTTGTCGATCCACCACAGTCGCACAACTGGCATCCTAATGGGACTTGAACATAACAAGCGATACCATTACCAGTACAGCATAGAACAAAAACACCTCCTATTGCTTCATTCTGATCCAACCAGCCTTTATAAGGGGTCAAAGACTGGGCATAATTTATGTTCTGACGAACACCATCCCAATTTACCTTCATATTCCCATTGGTATTTTCGCTAATGGCTTCTGCAAAAAGATGAAATCCAGGTTGACTAGGAGATAATATTAAATCTGGGCTTTCTTGACTTCCAAAGACGTAGGATCCAGTTTCCGTACCGACAGCTTCCGTAACGACAGTTTGAGACAATCCTAACGTTACAAATGCGAACAAAATTACAATTGTTGAAATTACTCTTTTCATGATATAAATAGTTAATTAAGTTAAGACTCTAAGGTAGTAATTATTCTTAGAATTCTGTTTTTTTTGTCTCAGCTATTCAAAAATAATCTTACTTGCATTCAATAAGTTGCACTATCGAAAGGTCCTTGTTGAGGGGATGAACTCAACTTGGGAAAGTTTCGAAAAATTTGGACTTGAAGGTTGTTTTGGTGCTGATTTAACTAAGTTAATAGTAATTGATTACCACTATACATAAACCATCATATGATTGAAATCAATAGAATCCTGATTCAACTGAACAAAGCAGTTCTTTCAGCTAACTCAATGCATCCACAAGGGATATCGCCTTCGAGCGCCCCATTAAACAAGTATTTTATAAAGCGAATCAACTTTGGCAGATCGAACATGGGACGTTTGCACAAGTTTCAGCAAGAGCGCCGATTCTGATTGCTTTTATTTCGTTAGCTACGCCTTCAATTCTGATGGGGCTTTTAGTCAGAGTACCAGAGACTCAATTAACAACCTTTTTATTGTAAATCGCGGTACATGGAAATTAAACAGAAATAGACTCATTACTACAACGACACCTGAAAACGGAATTCGTATATCAACTAAAAAAGAACGAATCAAATGGCTCAATAATTCCGTATTTTACTCAACGGGCTAAAAGGGAGGTTTCGGCCCAAAAGTATGGACATTTTACAAAGTCAAATCATAAAAATTGAACTACTTTAGAAAAAACATGAAGCATCTCTTACTCATCTTTGCCCTTTCACTTTGCAGTTTGAGTCTGTTTGGACAGATTTGGAATTATCCACCTAAGGCCCTCACTACTTACGAAGAATTCAGTGAGTTCAAGATGGATCACGTAAGAACATTTCGAGCGTGGAAAAGAGAACAAACTAAAGAGGGTTTTCTGGGAGAGTTCGAGCAGAATTTGACAGAAGAATTTGATTCGCTGGGACGAGTAGTGCTTCGGATCAAAAAGGAAGATACAGTGCGCTTCATCAAATTTATCAATGGCTATTGGGCTGAGGGAATTCTAAATGACGAACGCTTTACACAAAAATTGAAAGTCGACGAAAACGATAACGTTATTTACAGAAAATACGGAGCTCAAATTGATTCAGTTATCTATGACGACTTAAATCGACCTCTCGAGAGGCACTCCAAGTATGAATCCTGCTTCTGGAACTACGAGAATGGATTGTTGTCCTCATTCACCAAAGAAAATGAAGGAAAAGTCTTTGAAGAGACGAAGTACTTCCACGACACCGTTCATTCCACCCTTTCCTATACAACATGTCATTTTCTCACAATTGCGGGAAGTGGTAAATCTTACAAGCAGTCTGATTCCATATTCGCACAACTTAACGAACAAGGAGAGCCCATTTTTATCGAACAAATTGATAATTCATCAAGTGTTAGGAATACACTCGTGATGACAGTTGAATACGATGAAAACGGAAATGTAGTTGGCGGACTCTTCGGTTGTCAACGTGTGGAGTTTGTCTATAACGAACTAGGATACCGCATGTATTCAAGAAGATACGATTGTGATGGGGAGTTAATCTTTGAGGAGAAATTTGACTATGAGTTCTTCGACTGACAGGTAATGCTCCTTTTGATATAGGAATCTAACACCTATTGTTGTATCTTCCGAATCAGACATCAATCACTTTAAAACCAGGAATAACGTGAAGTTTCAGCTCATATTTACCATCTTATCTGCACTCTTCTCCCTCTATTCCTGCACAATGCCTGATAAACTATCGCAAGCATCCTTAAAAAAGGTCGAATACTACGTCCAAAATCATTCCTTGAACATTGAGATTGGCAATCCCTTAATGTGCCCTTTGACGATTTCTGCTAAATCGCCAGATCCTACGGTCCAGAAGAAATTGGATAAAAATTTCCCAGCTGCTATTCCTCCGAAGACGGATACCATTATCTCCTACCGGACCGATAAATCAAAAGAGGAAATATCCATTACATTTTCCGGGGCCATGGGAGACCCAAGTAACCCCGTTCGAAAAGAAGAAATCAACCTCCCTTTTCCCGAAGGAAGAACCTACAAAATCATTCAAGGATATAACGGAAGTTATTCCCATTCCTCCAACTACTCGCGTTATGCGATCGATTTCGATATGAAGATTGGAGATACCGTATGTTCCGTTGCAAATGGATATGTCGTTGGAGTCATTGAGGGCTATTCGAAAGGAGGAAAGACGAAAAAATGGAGAGACTACGCCAACTTTATTACTCTTTTTCATCCTGAAATGAATGTGTATACCCAGTATGTTCACCTCGCACATGAAGGAAGCTTTGTTGAAGTTGGCGACCGCGTTGTGGCAGGACAAGTAATCGGTCTTTCGGGAAAAACAGGTTATACGGATATTGAACATCTTCATTTTAATGTACTGGAGGCAGTTAATTCGGGAATACAATCCACTGAAATCAGTTTCAAAGAGGGGTATAAAGGTGCTGATCTGAAACGAGGTGATTTGGTGAAGCGGTAGAACTGAGAACCGCAACAAGAAAGCAAGTAATTATTCGTATCTTTACTTGAATTCGCAGCAAACCAGCAGGTTCACGACTAACCAAAATGACTATGATGAAAAACATTACACTTTCGATTTTCTTTTTCACTTGCCTTAATCTACAAGCGCAGGACTTCAGCGTTGAAGTGTCTGATACAACTGCTTACGGATTAGTTTCCACTTATACCTTCGACGAAGACATCGACCTATACAACAACCTAGGATCACCATTTAGCATGAACTGGGAACGTATCGAGGAATCTGTCCCTACAGGTTGGGAGACGTCAAACTGTGACCCCGATGGCTGCAAAGCGATTGGAGTTACAAATGCCGCTTTTACGCTGCCTACCTTACCCGCTTATCTCAACGCGCATTTCTACCCAAATGGTATAGCAGGATCAGGTTATATGAAAGTTAAGTTATGGTCTTCAGCAACCCCTTCTGATAGTGTAGTTCTAACGTACTACGGAGTAGCAGGAACGGCTAGCATTGAAGAACTTCAAGCTGCAGACATCCAGGCTTTCCCATCCCCTGCGAGCAATACACTGAATATCCTGTTTCCAAACGCTGGTGAGGCACTGGACGTGAACATCTACAACATGAGAGGACAACTGGTGGATTCGTTTGAAACTTCTCAAGGAAATCTGACAAATCATGATGTTAGTCAACTCGAAACGGGTGTGTACATCCTCCACTTCCACGTTCCAGGAAAAGTGAGCTTGAAAAAGAGATTCGTGAAAGAATAGCTGGCAATTCTGCCTTAATCGGAACGTTTGTAAGTTCCTCGAAAGAGTCATTAGATTATCGCACATCATTCAAGCCGAAGCAATTGATCACCATCAAATCGAATGGTATCGTAGGTATTTTACGAAATGAACCATTTCCCATTTGCTGAGTAGTACTTAAAATATAGATCAACTCACACTATGAAAAATGCCTGTACTTACCTTTTTCTGTTAGTCGCTTTTATTGGCAACTCGCAAAACGATATCAATCTGGAAAAAGAGTATCTCAACACACTCGAAAAGGTTGCGCTGGAACTAATCGATAGCACATATATCTACGTAAACGATGATCGGTCAAATGATTTGTTCTATTACGCACTTCCTCCCGATCAAGAAACTCAAGGAACATTGGTGCTATTCCCTCCTACCTGGCAAACAACTGAAAGCGTCATCAATCATAATATCGAGCTCATAAAATTAGCCTTTGCCAATAAGATTCTCGTCATCGTACCTTCTATCAATTACAATCTTTACCTCGATGAGCATTCAATGGCTTTTTTGAACGAAACGTTTGAAAGTGTTTTGGAGAACTTCTCACCTCCAAAAGATAAGATGGTCTTTGGAGGATTTTCTCTAGGCGGAATGAATGCAGTTCGTTACACCGAGCTTGCTTATGAAAATGAGACCTCCACCACTGTGAAACCAATCGCAGTTTACGGAGTTGATCCACCTCTGGATTTCGAAAGGTTATATACTTCCTTCGAAAGAACCATTGAAAAGAATTTCTCCAAGCCAGCAATGGATGAAGCCAAAGTTTACCTGGAGAAAATGGATTATATTTTTGGTGGATCACCAAAGGACTTTCCTGAGATCTATGTCCGTCACTCTATGTTCTCAAAAAGTCAAAAAGATGGAGGAAATGCCAACTATTTGAATCAAATTCCTGTTCGAATTTATTGCGATCCTGACATAGATTGGCAGCTAAACGAGCGTCGGATGGACTACTACGATATGAATGCCGTTGACCAGACCGCCATGATCAATCACCTCATCTTATCTGGTAACGAAAATGCAGAATTCATCAACGCATTGGGAAAAGGGTATCGCCTTGACGGGAGAAGACATCCCCACTCTTGGTCCTTAGTTGATCCTGAGGAATGCATGTTGTGGATCTTGGACATCATGAAATAACTCTCAGCGATACGTTTCCATTATTTGGATCAATCCAAGAGTAAAATAACTACCTTCGAAGTAGCTCACTCCAATATGGTGAGTCCTGTTGATTTAAACGTATCAACTCAAAGCAAATTCGAAGAACATCAATGCAAAACAAAGAAGCGATATACATTGTAGGTGCCGGAGTAAGTGGACTGATTGCTGCTTATGAACTGGAACAAGAAGGTTACCGTCCAATCATTTTAGAGCGCTCAAGAGCAGTAGGCGGAAGGGTTAAAAAAAAAAAAAAAAAAGGATATCCGCTTGACCTCGGGTTTCAGGTTTTACTCAGTGCTTATCCATTAGTAAAGAACTATCTGGATCTGGACGCTCTTGAATTGGTTAGACTTGAATCTGGAGCAATGATCTATGCCGATGGAAAAGCCTATCGAATCGGAGACCCCATGAGAAACTGGAAAGTCCTCTTCCCTACTCTTACGGCTAAAATCGGCACGATTGGAGACAAGTTAAAAATCCTGAAACTGAATAGGAAACTAAAGCGTAAATCCATAGATGAAATCTTCGAGTCACCAGAAACAACAACACAGGAATACCTGATCGAATTTGGGTTTACTCCAACGATTATCGAACGATTTTTCAAGCCCTTTTTCTCAGGAATTTTCTTAGAACCGAACCTACAGACCTCCTCTAGAATGTTCGAGTTCGTCTACAAAATGTTCGGCGAAGGATATGCAACCATCCCAAAATTGGGGATTGGCGAGATCGGTAAACAATTGAAAAGCAAGCTAAACCATACCGAGTTCATGTTCAATTGCGAAATCGAAGAGGTAACAAATGAACACATTCTCATGAGTTCGGGAGAGAAAAAAACACACCAAGGAGTGATTATCGCGTGTAATGCATCCTCCTTAATTCCGAACCTTCGAGATCAGGAAGTCATGTGGAAAGGATGTATGTGTCTCTACTTTGAAGTTGATCAAACGAATATCCCAAAGGACACCATAGCATTGATAACGGAGTCTGGTAACATTGCCAATAATCTGTATGCGTACACGGATGAAGCCTCTGGAAAAACAATTCTTTCCGTCACCGCTCTAGATTATCAGGCTACATCAGATCAAGATATCATATCAACAATCGAAAAGGAAGTCAAAAAATATACGGGAGCGGCATCCGTTAATTACATACATCACTACAAAATTGATCAAGCATTACCAGACATTAAAAATCTGCGTATGACAACTCAAGTGAGCGAGAGTCAAATGACAGAAAATATCTTCCTTGCAGGAGATTACCTGTTCAATGGTTCGCTAAATGCGGCGATGGAATCTGGACGACTGGCAGCGAAAGGCTTGGTACAAAAAAGTAAAGGACTGTTTGATTGATTTAGTGACTAAAGAAGCCGCTTTGGTTGGATCCAGCGCGTCTTGTAAGTGAAAAACACGTAAACATGACAGGAATTGACTTATTTCAGAAGATCATATTATTCGGCACTGCTCTGGCCTTTCTATGTGCCTGTCAAAATGAACCAAACAAAAAAATGACTACTGAGACAACAGTTGCGACCATACCTGAGGTCGATAGTTCAAAAGTTTACATTCTGGATTCAGGAATTTACACCCTCATGAGCGACCTGTTTAACGAGCTTGAAGGAGGATCAGATAGTAATATTATCAATCAAGCCGTTATGATACCCAAGCTGAATGAAATTGGCTACTACTTCCAGGAACCAGAGGAAGGCTATATCCTCGAATTCCCATGGGACGAAGGTACTACTCATTTTTATGTCTCCTCGGAAGACATGACCTTTATTGAGCAACAACTCAAGTCGAATAAGGACAAACTTTGGATCGCTGAAAAATTCAGAGGAATACCCTATAATTCCCAGATCTTATCGAAGTACGAAACGGAACTCCGTTTTGATTGGGACGCATTCAAAAAAGACGGTTTTGGCTGTTTTCAATCGTATGGCTTACCCATCTTCAACCTAGACTCGACTATGTGCATTGTTCAAATCAATGGATCGTGTCACGGGACCATCGGGTCAGGAAGTTCCATCTTTTTAGAAAAGAAGGACGAACATTGGAAAATTGTTGGGAATAAACAAAATTGGATGAGCTAACGAAAGTTCCGCCTGAAATAAGCACCGAAAATCAGTCAAACGACTGAATAACATTCATGAAGCGTCACTTATTTCATTTCAGAAACAGACAAATCGGTATCTTACGCACAAAGAATTCGATAACATGGCATCGATTAATTACGATAACAAGATTTTTAAGCCCATCAGCAACACAGAGAATGGAGAAACATCCGATGAAACACTTTTTCGTTACAAACAAGAGGGAAATGTACTCACTTCGGAATACTCGGGAGGTAAGATTCGGAAAGGACATTTAATTGGATTGGTGGATGAAGATGGAAACATCGACATGCGCTATCATCAAGTGAATGATACAGGAGAATTAATGACTGGAAAGTGTACTTCAACACCTGAAATACTTCCCAATGGAAAAGTACGGTTGCATGAACGTTGGCAGTGGACTTCTGGTGATCAGTCTGAAGGAAAATCAATAATTGAAGAACAATAAATGTATCGGTATTACACACTCGCAATAACTCCGAATTACGGAAAGATCGTCCTGAAGATAGTGCTACTATTTATTGGAATGATTGCTCCCATTATCTTTTTCGGAATCGCTGCAGCAAACGAAATTATTAATCCAAAGGAGATCAATTTTGCAGTAGTTTTCCCTATCTATTTAGTTACAGTAGGCGTAACAACCTACTTCGTGATTCGAAAAACACATTTCAAGGATACGGTTGTCCTGACACATAACTCCATTCAAATTCCTAAATTGAAGGATATACATTTTGATGAGATCGAAAAATACAAAGTATTCACTGCGCGAGGCATCCCGTCTTACATTATCACGCTTAAAAACGGAAAGAAAATAGCCTTCGGATCAACGGATAATTTCTCCGATGTTGCGACCAAGATATTCGCCGATTTCACGATAGAATTTGAGGACAAGTTCACTAAACAATCGGAATCATGATTCCCAAATATACTGGTCTCCGAAGTCAGTTTTTTCGTAGCTCGCTTCTGAACCACTTTCCAGAATCTTTCATGGTCCGTT
>JBGCDF010000152.1:0-10803 GCA_045105095.1 Crocinitomicaceae bacterium
TTTAAAAAAGTTTTTGTTACTAACCAAAACAACACTTTTTCTATTCCTCAAATCCCATATGCATTTCGTTAAATGCGGGCTGCAAAGGTATGTATCTTTTTTATTTCAACAACACTTTTAAACAATCTTTTTTTGAAAAAAATGAACTTATTTCATAAAACATTGATTTCACCTAATTTACGGGACAAAAAAAAGGAGAGAATTAATCCCTCCTTTCTTATTTCTATTTGATTTCTATTTGAATTACTTCTTTTTCTTCTTGTTCTGTTTGTTAACCCATTTATCGCTTTTCATTTCTCCGAGTATGGTAACATTCTTCATTCTTGAATAATCAGTTGCTGCCATTTGCATTTGTTCTTCAGTATCTCTTCTGATTAGAACACCTCCACTTCCCTGATTCTTCACTTCAATATAAAAGCCATCTTTTAATCTTGCTGGCTTCGTTGCTGGTCTTCCCATGTTACTTGTAATCTAAAATTATTATTCCGCCTAATATAACAAAGAATAGCAGACCTCCAACTATTTTGTGATATTTTATAAGTCCAGAATATCTGCCCTAGGAGCAGCGGCCGCAGGTTGTGGAGACGAAGATCGCTTCGCATACTTTACAGCCTGAACAAGTCCGACAATCATAAAGGCTAGCATCACCAATGTATAGAATACGTATCCACCGCCTACTTCGTCGTATGAAATAGCGCCTGGATCCACCATCACTACCAAGTTCCACAAGAAGAAAATCCCTGAAAATGATAAACCTATAATGGAAAGGACTTTGTTCGTTTTTGTTTTTGTTTTAATTAGCCCCAAAATTCCTGCAGTAATGAAAAATGCAAAGAAGAAGAATGAGACAATCGCTCCTAACATTGTTTCATCTTCACCATAATTACTATAACTGTTGTATGATGAATAATTGTAACTGTATGGATCGCTGTAATTGTAATCCAAATAACTCACGTATCGTGCGCTTTCTACTTCGACGATAAAAAATCCGATGACGAATATGAAAATAACTGACAAAACAATGCCAATAATGTATAGTGCTTTCATTTAGTAGGTTTTAAATTGAATTCAATATTAACTAAAACATTCAATCTATACAATAGAAGGTCCCAGATTCACTCATTTGCATCTTAATTACATCCCAAAAGACAAGAACGGAGATAATTCCATCGACCTTGTTTTTTGAAAGAGAAAGAGATCTATATAGTTTGGAGATGGTCACTGGTTGTAATTCTCGAATAGTTTGGATTAACCGCAATGTATCTTCATCAAATGACTCAGGTCGATTTACCCCGTACTTTTCCAGTCTCCAGATCTTTTCAAGGATTTTATTTCCGAGTAATGTATGATCATCTATTCTCACGTAGGATCTCAACCGCCCATCATCGTCTATTGCTTTATGCTTTGTTTCGGATTTCTCTACAACGATTTCCAACACATAATGGTGACCTTCTTGCCAGGTTTTAGATTCGAAACTAACCTCTGGTTTGGTGAACAGGGAAGCTGCACCTTCTATCATATGATACTCCTCCTCAGGGTTTACTCCGGCGATCTTCCCGTTGTCCTTCACTCCTATTAAGAGACTACCTCCTTGCGAATTAGCAAATGCTGCCAGCGTCCGAGCAATTTTCCGTTGATCGTCGATTCGGAATTTGAAATCCAATTGGACTCCTTCCCCTTCTGATATTCGCCGTCTCAAATCCATTATTCTTCAGACCATATTTTCCAGGATTTCAATGCTTGCTCTCGCAACATGGATTTCCCGTTTAAAATCATTGCGCCTTCAGACTCGGCGTACTCTAAGAATTTGGTTTTCTCAGGATTATAGATAAGATCCACTGCCAAATGTTCATGCGACAAAAAGGAATAGGGAATATCTAAAAACTCACTCACATTCGGAAATGTCCCAATAGGAGTTGTATTCACCAATAACTTGCACGCCTGAAGCATATGATGGTTTACTTCATTATAATGAAATTGATTCGGCCCTTCTGGGTTTCTTGAGATAAAGATTACATCAACACCTATACTTTTCAACACATACTCTACTGCTTTGGATGCACCTCCTGTTCCGAAAATGACTGCTCGCTCATGACGATTTGTCAAAAATGGCTTGATACTTTGATGAAAACCGAAAGCGTCTGAATTGAACCCTATTCTTTTCTCTCCGAGAACCTTCACAACATTCACCGCACCAATTGTCTTGGCTTCATCTGATAGTTCGTCCAAAAAAGGAACGATTGCTTCTTTATAAGGCATGGTGACATTGAAACCATTTATCTCCCTATTGAAAAGTTGCGCTACCTCATCGATAGCGTCTAGTTCGAAATTCTCATAACGAGCATCGATGTTATTCTCAAGGAAGTAATGTTCAAAAAAGGACTTTGAAAAGGAGTGTCCCAGTGATCTTCCGATCAATCCGAAGGTTTTCATTTTTCTTTAGGCGCAAATCGTTCGAGGATGAAAATAATCAAAAATCCTCCAACAGCACACGCTATTGCCATCCATAATAGGTTATCTCCTAAATAGTCGCCTGGAAGTACGTTTTGCGTCATCCAATCTTCACGACCATCAGAATGAATAACTAACGGAGCATCACCTATTTGCTTCTTCCATGGCCATACTTTATAAAGTGAACCGATCATGAAACCAGTTAATAAGGTAATAGTGATTTCACGGAAGCGCGAAAACAAAAACTTCAGAATTCGTGCAAACGACAACAAACCGATAATACAACCAATGGCAAATAGACCGATAATCGTCAAATCGCGATCGGCAATTGCCCCATACACGATGTGATAACTTCCCATTAAAATTAGAATAAATGATCCTGAAATCCCAGGAAGTATCATTGCACAAATAGCAATAGCTCCACTAAGAACGATGTACCACTTCGCATCTACAGAAGCCGTCGACTGAATAGATGAAATCCAAAATGCGATTGCAACACCGATTAACAATGAAGCGATCGTTCCAATGGACCATTTTTTGACACTTTTTCCAATCATCCAAACACTGGCAATGATCAATCCAAAGAAAAAGCTCCACAATAAAATCGGATGAGCCTCCAAGAGATACATCACTACCTTGGATAAGGTAAAGATAGAGATCCCAATTCCAGCAAATAAAAAGACGAAGAACGTTCCATTAATGTGTTGCCACAAAGCTGGAGTTCCTTCCTTTCTCCAAACGACTAGCGCTTTTAGGTTGAAATTATTGAGTGAGTCGATGAGCTCCTCGTAGATTCCTGAGATGAACGCAATTGTTCCTCCAGAAACTCCAGGCACCACATCAGCAGCTCCCATCGCCATTCCTTTTAGGGTCAAGATAAAATTTTGTAGTAGATTTCGTTTCGGCATTAGTAAGATTCTAAATGAGTAGCATATTTGTCAATCCAGGCAAGAATTCCTCCTTCCATCACAACGACATCCTGGCGCCCGTGTTCGGTAATTAATACATTCGCAACTGCTTCTGCACGTTTTCCTGAACGGCACATAACAGCGATTACTTTATCTGTCGGGAGTTCGTATAAACGACTAACTACTTTATCCATTGGGATATGTAGGGACTGAATCGAGCATATTTCGATTTCATATTGATCACGAATATCAAGGATAATCATCTTACCTGCTTCGACCTCAATACAAACTTCTTCTACGGAGGAATACTTCATGTTAAACCAATTTGCGCTGCAAATGTAATGAGAATCTGCCGAACGTATGTGTGCATTATTCGTCAAGCTTTGACTCTTACCGAAACAATCATTTCGAAGGTAGCCACGATTTCGTCTTTCGAGTTCTTCGCCAACACATTGATTGGTTCGTTAATTCGTTCTCCCTGTTCGAGGGACCTGTTCATTGCATCTTGCACAATCGCTCCATCTTCAGAAACGAAAACGATATCTGATTCCGCACGCATTAAAAACTCAGCGTTCATCCCTTTAAAAGCAAATGACACCTTTTTTCCCATTTTTTCCGCAAAATAAAAGGCGTGCAGTCCTGCCGCAACATCTGCTCCAACCGCTAACGCACCAAAGTACATTGAGCGCAAGTGATTCTTCGTTTTTCTTCGAAGGCGAATTTTAACCGCTGCTTCGGCATCATCCAACTTGATCAACTTCGGCTTAACGAAACCGATGATTGGAATTTTTGCAAATCCTAAAAGGAAGAGCATCCATTTCATTTTTTTTAAGGAAATTTCCTTACTTGTCTTGCTCATATTCACTTCTTATTGATGCAACGATTTCTCCTAACGGTCGAATTTCTTTTACATGTTCTATAGATGGACCAGCACACCAAACAGTCTTATATGTTGTGCTGAAAGCAGCTTTTTGCAATTTCTTCATTCCTTTCATGAACGTAAACGCTTTAAACCACTTTTTCAAACGTTTGTTCTTGTTTAAGAAGCGCTCAAACCAATTTTGTTTTGTACCAACTTTCTCAACATAAGGAGTATTAATTACTGTACAAGGTGTTCCAGAAAGCTTTGTAGTCATTACAATATCATCTTTTCCGTAATCGACACACGCTTGTTTGTACTCTTCAGACACACCCGCTTCGGTTGAAGCAATAAAAACGCTTCCCATTGATAGGCCATCTGCGCCAAACTCCATCATTTCTTTGGCTTCGAAACCATTCCCTACACCTCCTGCCGATATAACAGGAATGTTGCATTCTTTCTTTAATAAAGGCAGCAATTCTTTAAACGGCATCGGTCCAGCATGACCACCTGCTTCCTTATTTACTGCAATTACCGCATCAGCGCCAAGTGCTTCAACTTTCTTTGCGAAACGAGCATCGACCACATCACAGAAGACCTTTACTCCAGCTGCCTTACATTGCTTGATCGTTTCTTCAGGAGATCCAAGCGAAGTAATGATATAATCCACTTTCTCTTCGCAACAAGCTTTGAGTTGTTCTTTGTATAAAAAGTTGGATTTATTCACAATCAAATTGATTCCAAAAGGCCCAGCCGCTTCTTTTTTAAGTTCGCGAATGACTTTCTTCAACTCATCAACTGTTCTATAATTCAAAGCCGGAATCGCACCAGTAACACCAGCTTTGGTTGCTTCTAAAATCATTTCCTTATTGGAAACAAGGAACATAGGAGCAACAATCATCGGGAAATCTATCCCGAGCATTTTGCTTAATGCAGCTTCTTTTGGATCTAAATTCATGGGACGAAATTAGCTAAAAAATATTATGTACGCACAATTAATTTCAACTAAAAATCACTTTCAATTTCTACTTACTATTCTACTCGGAAAGCTTATCTTTGTGAGATGGCAAAACCGAAAGCATGGATCAATGCAATGCGTTTACGCACCCTTCCTCTATCTCTATCAGGAATCATCATGGGGTCTGCAGTTGCTTACTATCAAGGTTATTGGGATTGGCTGATTTTTACTTTAGCCATTGTAACAACCATTCTTTTTCAAATAGTTTCGAATCTCGCGAATGATCTTGGTGATGGATTAAAAGGAACCGACAATAACGATCGTGTGGGGCCAGAAAGAATGATTCAATCAGGTGAAATCACACCGAAACAAATGAAGTTCGCTGTTATTTTGACCTCTGTACTGAGTTTTGCAGCTGCGGGATCATTGATTTACTTTGGTGCGCAAAACATGCCTAGTTCGATTGCATGGTTTTACGTCATTCTAGCTGTACTTTGCGTCATCGCGGCTATAACTTACACCGTTGGAAAAAGAGCATACGGTTACCATGGGATGGGAGATTTAATGGTACTGATCTTTTTTGGATTCGTCAGTGTTCTCGGAGTTTACTCGCTCTACAGTAAGACCTTCGTTATGGATATGATTCTGCCAGCGATCACCATTGGACTGCTAAGCACTGCAGTACTTAATTTGAATAACATGCGTGACTACGCAAACGATGCGCGGTCCGGGAAAAATACTCTCGTGGTGAAAATGGGGCCAAACATGGCTAAACTATATCATGCATTACTGATTGTCATTGCCATTTCCTCTTTGGCCATTTTTATTTCATTGTTTGATCAACCTGCTTTGTTCGCAGCTATGTTGCCGACTATCTTATTGCTCGTGCATCTCAGAAAAGTAATGGCTACGACGGATGTTAAGAAATTCGACCCTGAATTAAAAGTGGTTGCGCTCAGCACCTTCGCCTTGTCGATTTTCATGCTTGGTATGCTGATATACTTGAAACCCGTTTAGTTCTATGCAGGCACGATTTCACAAGAAAACCTTTCATTTCAAACGTCCCAGTGGAACGAGTCGTGGCGTTTTGACCGAAAAACACGCATGGTTCATTGAGGTTTGGGACGAATCGCAGCCAGAAGTTATTGGTACGGGTGAATGTAGTATCATTCCAGGATTATCTCCTGATTTTACCGATTTCGATAGCTATGAAGCAAAGCTTGCTGAAACCTGTTCAACTATAAGGACTGACCTCACCGATTGGCCGTCGATCAAATTTGGAGTGGAGACCGCGTTACTTGACCTGAAAAATGGAGGAAAAGGAATCATCTTTCCGAATGATTTTGCTGCAGGAAAGCGATCAATTCCTATTAATGGATTAATCTGGATGGGCGATTCGATCTTCATGCAGGAGCAAATCGAAGAAAAACTGGAACAAGGTTTCACAACCATCAAGTTAAAAATAGGCGCGATTGATTTTGAATCGGAAATTCAGTTATTGAAGTCCATCAGGCATCGTTATTCGAAAGAGGAAATTACACTCCGAGTTGACGCAAATGGTGCCTTCTCCCCTGAAGAAGCAATGCAAAAACTTCAACAACTTTCGGAATTGGACATTCATTCCATTGAGCAACCCATCAAGCAAGGGCAGTTCGCAGAAATGAAGAAACTCTGTGCGGAAACTCCCTTGGCGATTGCTCTTGACGAGGAACTCATTGGCGTCAACCAAACAGCTGACAAAATTGAATTATTGGATACGATTCAACCACAATACATCATTCTTAAACCAAGTCTGCATGGCGGAATTGAGGGGACAAAAGAATGGATTTCGCTGGCGGAAGAACGAAACACTCCATGGTGGATTACTTCAGCTTTAGAGTCAAACATAGGACTGAGCGCCATTTGTCAATTGACCGCAGAGTACTCGAACAACCTTCCGCAAGGCTTGGGAACGGGATCACTTTATACCGATAATATTCCCAGCAACTTGCTAGTTCAAAAAGGTACTATATCTTTGCCGAGTGCTGAATGACCGTGCGACATACAAATCCTATGAACCCTATCTTTCGAAGTGGCTTCCTGTTCTGATTTTTCTAGTTGGATTATGGTATTTCTGCTTTCGAATTCTAGGCTTCGGACTAGAATTTATCCCAGGAGATATGGGAGATTCGAGATTCATCAATTATTTATTGGAACACGGTTATCAGTGGTCACTTGGAAATAAACCTGCATTCTGGGACGCAGGTTTCATGTACCCATATCAAGATTCCATTGCCTTTTCTGACAACATGCTTGGCACCATGCCATTCTATGGGTTCTGGCGTATGTTCGGGATCAATCAAGAAACTTCGTATCAACTTTGGTGGATCGTCATTTGTTCATTGAACTACTGGTCTGCGTACTATGTGCTTAAGCGTTGGTTCAATCGATGGGACCTCGCCATCATCGGAGCGTGGATTTTTGCCTTTACCATTTTTAACTTGGGACAGTTGAATTACATGCAAATGATGATTCGCTTCATGGTCCCAATTGTGATATACAGCGGGATTCGTCTTGTCGACACATCGCATTGGAAGTACTTTGCAGTATTTGCTCTGGGAATTGTTTATCAATTCTATGGTGTTATTTATACAGGATTTTTCGTGATGTATTTCGGAACCTTCCTTATTGTGGTCTACGCGATCATCAAAAAGAAATACTGGTTTTTCGTTCCACTCTTTAAGAAAAAGCAAATTCTATATACCCTGGGAAGTACCATTGTCGCTGTACTTTTTCTGGCCTGGTTGATGCTTCCATATTATGAAATGTCACAAGAAATGGGCTTCCGTGACTACGAAGAAGTAAAATGGTACGTTCCTGTTATCATGTCGTACTTCTATGCGCATGAATCGTCATTTTTCTGGAGTGTACTAAGCGAGAATTGTCGTCCAGACGTTCCAATCTGGTGGATTCATTATACTTTCCCTGGAATGATTCCACTACTCGGTCTCTTTACGATTCCGTTCTTATGGTTGTACTGGAAAATCCGAAGAATTCAAATTTCCTCATTCACCTGGGCATTGTCGATTGCAGCATTCGTTGTGTTTATCTTCTTCATTCGAACGTATGATGGGCAAACAATGTACGCACTCATGTTTAAATTGCCAGGGATGAGCAGTATGCGAGTCCTCAATCGCTTCATGCATGTTGAGATTTTCTTGCTCGTTGCACTTGTGGTATCCTTGTTTACACGACTACCTAAAAAATGGTCGATTGTACTATTGCTTCTGGTGATTTTAGACAATTCCTTTTCAACAGACGGAGTTATTCGGACTAGTAAGGATGAAATTACCTCACGCAGAAAAAAGGTCATCTCTGCAGTTAAAGAGCAGCTGAAACCAGAACATGAGGCGTTTGCAATCACAAGCGATAAAGAAGCATTCTTTGTGACTCAAATTGATGGGATGATTGCAACGAACTATGTAAATCGCCCGACCGTTAATGGGTATTCGAGTGGTTGTCCGATTGGGTTTAATTACTTTTTCTCGGAGACGAATCAGGAAGGTTTAAGCATTTGGTATGAAATCAATCAAATGGATTCGACGAAAATACTGGTCATCGAGCGTTAGTTCATTCGCTTCAAGCCGATGCGTTTTCGATTAACGTCCACTTCCAACACGGAAACCTCCACATGATCATGCAAGGAAATAAATTGCGATGGATCTTCTACGTAAACGTCGGCCAACTGGGATTTATGAATCAATCCATTCTCTTTGATTCCGATATTGACAAACGCTCCAAAGTTGGTCACATTCGTGACTACGCCATTTAATATCATTCCCACTTTGACATCACCAATCGTCTTGAGACGATGATCAAATTCTAATACCTTCGCTTTTTTGCGCGGGTCGTGACCTGGTTTTTTAAGCTCAGACAGAATATCATTTAATGTAAACGAATCGATATCAGGAAAATCATCTTTTGAGATTTGCTTTAGTAGATCAGAATTGCCAATCAGTTCTTTCGCTTCGACCTTTAATCGATCCGCCATTTTTTTAACTTGATGGTAGCTCTCAGGATGAACAGAAGTATTATCCAATGGATTTTCTCCCTCTCGAATTCGAATAAACCCAGCCGCTTGTTCAAAGGCTTTACCTCCCAATCGACTTACTTTCTTTAGTTCTTCGCGGGATTCGATTCGTCCGTTTTCAGATCGGTACTTCACAATATTTTCAGCCAAACCTGGTCCCAAACCTGAGATATAGCTCAACAAGTAAGGAGATGCCGTGTTCACATCTACTCCGACCGCATTTACGCAGGAAACGACGATATCATCAAGTGCATGTTTCAGTTTTGACTGATTTACCTCATGCTGATACTGCCCTACTCCTATCGATTTCGGATCAATTTTCACCAGTTCTGCCAAGGGATCCATCAATCTTCTTCCAATTGATATGGATCCTCGAACCGTCACATCGTACTGAGGGAATTCCTTACGAGCAATCGAACTTGCCGAATAAATCGAAGCTCCATCCTCCCGAACAGAAAAAACCTGAACGTCTCTGGAAAAATGTGTGTTCTTCACTAAAAACTCTGTTTCTCGACCTGCTGTCCCATCACCAATTGCAATTGCGTCAATTTTGTAGGCCTCCACGAGCTGTCCAAGCTTTGCTTTCGCTTTTGACTGTTCTTTTTGGGGTGGATGTGGATAGATGGTGGCGTTTGTTAGTAGGTCACCCGCTTCGTCAATACAGACCACTTTACAACCTGTTCTAAACCCTGGGTCGATTGCCAATATACGTTTTGCTCCCAATGGAGGTGCTAGCAACAACTGTCTCAAGTTTTTGCTGAATACACCAATCGCATCGCTATCCGCCTTTTCCTTTGCTGCCGACAAGGCTTCGTTTTCCAGCGATGGACGCAACAATCGACGATAGGCGTCAGTGCATGTTTCATCCACAATTTGAGAGCAGGCATCATGACCTTTCACAAAAAATCGTTGCATTTGATTTAGGACAGATTCTTCCTCTGGACGAGCCTTCACATTCAACAATCCTTCTCTACTTGCCCGATAAATGGCCAAAAAACGGTGTGATGGACAACGGCTCAAACTCTGAGAGTACTCAAAATAATCTCTGTATTTCTCCGCTTCTTGTTCCTTTCCTTTCACCAATTTAGATGTAAGCGTCGATCTACGCTCAAACAGCTGTCGCAGGCGGTCACGTAAATGTGCGTTTTCGTTCATCCATTCCGCGATAATGTCTTTTGCTCCTGCTATTGCAAGATCTTCATCGTAAATTTCTCCCTTCACAAATCGGCCTGCCATTACTTCTGGATCTCCTCCGCGTTGCGACATAATCATTTTTGCCAATGGTTCAAGACCGTGTCGCTTTGCTTTTTCTCCCCGAGTCAAACGCTTTTGTTTGTATGGGAGATACATATCTTCTAGTTGAGTTGTGTTAAAACAAGAAGTGATTCTATTCTTAAGTTGAGCATCTAAGCGCCCTTGCTCTTCGATAGCAGAAACAATTGTTTTTTGACGAGCAATGATATCATCATATCTTTTCGCTTCATCTCGAATGGAAGCTACTTGAACCTCATCCAAACCACCCGATTGCTCTTTTCGATAACGAGAAATAAACGGGATT